>JBGPYE010000033.1:0-9472 GCA_041493095.1 Candidatus Dormibacteraceae bacterium | reverse complement strand
CTACGTCGAGCCGTGGGCCGGTGTAGTCATCGGTGCGGTTGCGGGAGTAATAGTCGTGGTGGGCGTGCTCGCCCTCGATCGGGTTCTCGACGACCCGGTGGGCGCGCTGCCGGCGCACGGACTCGCCGGCATCTGGGGCACCCTCAGCTGCGGTCTCTTCACGACCCCTGCGCTGGCGAAGTTCAACGGCGTCGGCCAGGGCGGCCTCTTCTACACAGGCAGCTTCCACCAGCTCGGCGCCCAGGCGATCGCAGTGGGGGCTTCATTCGTCACCGTCTTCGTTCTTAGCTACGGGCTCTTCTGGATCATCAAGAAGACAGTCGGGCTGCGCGTCTCGGCGCGCGAGGAGATGGAAGGCCTGGACATCAGCGAGCACGGCATGTGGGGTTACCCAGAGTCGTTCATGCCGGTGCCCGGCGGGGTCTACCGCCAGGCAGACACGCCAACCGTCAATCCGCACCCGTCACATGAACCGGTGTCGACGACACAGGGGGTGGCGTCAGCATGAAGATGGTCATGGCGATCATTCGCCACGAACGGCTGCAGGAAGTCCAGGACGTGCTCGACGAATGCGGGGTCTCTGGAGTCACAGTGACGGAGGTCAAGGGGTGCGGCGCCCAGCGCGGTTACACGGAGAAGTACCGCGGCGCGGCCGTCCACATCTCGCTCCGTCCAAGGTTGAAAATCGAGGCCGTCATGCGGTCTGAGATCGTGAAGACCGTGGTCGACAAGATGGCCGTCGCAGCGCGCACCGGCGAGGTGGGGGACGGGAAGATCTTCGTCGTCCCCGTAGAGGACGCGGTCCGGATTCGCACCGGCGAACACGGCGCCGAAACCGTTCAACACGCGGAAAGAGCCATGTGGGGCCACTAAAACTATGAGAGGGAACCCGGATGGTTCCCTCTCATCGCCCGGTCGCTTCGCGACGGGGCTGCTCATCCTCCGGTATATCGAAGGGACTTAATCAAAAGTCTGAAGCCCAACAACGCGGGGGGGATAGAGGACAAGTTGCGACCAGGCGTAGCCCGGTCGCCCTGGTGGCGTTGGTGATACGGGAAAGCGGCGGGGATTTCCCCTGGCCGCTTCTGTTTCAGAAGGTCGGTTAGCTCGAGGCGGTGGCTTTGACTTCGGTGGCTTCCGTCGGGACGTTCTTCTCGATCCAGGCCTTGATCGGGGCCGCCCCACCGGGGAATCCCACCAGCCGGTCGACCAGCTTCCCGTCCAGGAACAGGCCGAGAGTCGGGATGCCCATCACGCCGTAGCGGATGGCGATGTCCTGGTTGGCGTCCACGTCCAGCTTGCCGATCGTCACCTTACCGGCGTACTCGCCCGCGAGCTGCTCCACGAGCGGCGTCATCATCCGGCAGGGGCCGCACCAGTCGGCGTAGAAGTCCACGACCACAGGTTCGCTGGCTTTGAGCACGTCGGCCTCGAATTCCGGGCCGTCGAAGTGCTTCATGTTGTTCATACCTAGTACAAAGGCCCTGTCGCCGACCCTATTCCGCACCCGATAGCACCCCATAATCGGGTCGATGGCCATTATCCCGGCGGAGCGTCAGGGGTCGGCGCTCCACCAGGCGCTGACCCAGTTCGGAGCACGCCTTTTCGAGGCGGCGCCAGGCCTGGTGACCTGGATCCTGCTCCTGGCGCCGGCCTGGATTCCGATCATCTTCCAGCTGCCGGGCGCCCTGGCGGTCGCGGCCGCCGTCCTCGTCTTCGACGTCTACTGGCTGTTCCGCTCGATCACCGTCGTGACCGGCGTCTACAGCACCCTGTGGCGGATGCGGCGCGACATGGCCAAGGACTGGCTGGCGGTGTGCCGCGAGGACCAGAAGGCAGGCCTGACCGATCCCCTCCAGTACTACCACCTGTGCGTCATCCCCACGTACACCGAGCCGTACCACGTGCTCGAACGCACCGTCCAGGCGATCGTCGACTCTAACTACCCGCCCGAGCTGAAGATGGTCGGCATCATCACCCGCGAGACGGACAAACCCGGCTGGGCAAACGTCGCCCGGCTGAAGGAAAAGTTCGGCTCAAAGCTGCGGGGCTTCTATCACATCAAGGATCCGCTGGAGCCGGGGATCGTGGTCGGAAAGTCGGCGGCGATGAACTGGGGCGGGCGGTGGATGGTCAGGGTTCTCACCGAGGAAGGCCTTGACCTCGACCGCGTCCTGATCACTGACCTGGACTCGGACTATCGCGTGCATCCCCAGTACTTCGCGTGGACCAGCGCCCACCACGCGCGGGAGCCGCTTCGGGATTACATCATCTGGCAGCCGGTTCCTCTCTTCCACAATAACTACTGGCAGGTGCCGATGGCCGTGCGGATCATGTCCGCGAGCACGTCCCAGTGGCAGATGTTCCTTCACTCTCGGCCGCACCGCCTCGTCGCGTTCAGCAGCTACACCTGCAGCCTGGAGTTCGTGCGCAGGGTGGGCTATTGGGACAAGGACGTCATTCCGGAAGACTCGCGCTTCTACTGGAAGGCGTTCTTCACGTTCGGCAAGAGGTTTTCGGTCAAGTCCGTATACCTGCCTCTGTACGGCGACGCACCCAACTCACGCGACTACGCCTCGACGCACATGAGCCAGTACAATCAAATCAAGCGGTGGGCTTGGGGAATCACGGACGTTCCATACGTCCTGGCGCGTCTTTTCAAACACCCGGAGATTCCGCTGACGCTGCGCATCCGCCGGTTTATGAACCTGTTCTTGAACCACATCAACTGGATCTTCCTGCCGCTGCTCTTGATGTTCGGCGCGTCGGTCCCGATCTGGGTCAGCGTCGACTTTTCGCTGACCGACCTGGGTCAGACCCTGTGGTCGTACTCAGGCATCCTGCTTTCGACGACGCTGTCGACGGTTGTCTTCTTCCTCTACTTCGAGATCCTCCTGCTCCCGCCCAAACCGGCGAACTGGCCGCTGTGGAAGAAGGGGGCGGTGTACTTCCAGTACCTTGCGTACCCGATCGTCGGCCTCGTGCTGAGCGTGCTGCCTGCGCTCGAGGCGCACACGCGACTACTCTTTGGCCGCTACCTCGAATATCGCGTGACGGAGAAGGTTTGATGGATGAAGCCGGCGCGAGAACTGTCGCGACCACAGTTGGCGCGCTCTATCACTGGGTGCACGACCAGATGCGAGAGCAGGTCCGTGGCATGGACCATGGCACCATCAACTGGAAGCCGCTTCCGCTGGCCAACTCGATCGCCGTGCTCATCGTTCACACGTTGGGGTCAGAGCGGGAGATGATCCGCGCGGTGCGGAAGCTGACAACGGAGCGCGACCGGGACGCCGAGTTCAAGGCAGAATCGGACGCCGCCGACTTGATCGCGCTGCTGGACCAGGCCGACCGCGAGCTCGACGAGCATCTCGGCGCTCTGACCGCCGCTGACCTGACCGAGATGCGGCCGCGCGGAGACAGGCCTCCTAAACCAGGACTGGAGTGGCTGCTCTCAAACTACGGCCACACGCGCGAGCACCTCGCGCAGATCGAGCTCACCAAGCAGCTCTACGACTCGAGGACCTAGGCCGCCTTTATCGAGCCGGTGCCGGCGACGGCGGGTTTGGGGCCAGCGGAATATCCGCGTGAGCCGGCAATCGAAGTCAAATGTGGCCTTAACAGGCAACGTTTCTTTGCTGCTGAATAGATCTCATCCTGGCTTTCATGGGTCGGAGAGCGGTCTTGCCAGCGGACCTGATGGCGGGCCCATTCACGCTCAAGGACGCCCTCGGAGCAGGGCTCAATCGATGGCATCTCGAGGGTGCGAGCTGGCGCCGGATGGGCCCCGCCGGTACGTGTGGGCGGGCCTGCCCGACACTCCGGAACTCAGGATCGAGGCGGCCCGCCTTCGGTTGCCATCCGCGGCGGTCTTCTCGGGTATGACGGCCGCATGGCTGCATGGCCTCGACGTCGGAGCGTGCGAACCGATTGAAGTGACAATTTCGAAAAGCATTGGGATCTCGACGCGAGCTGGAATCGAGGTTCGACGCGCCGCACTCGGCCCAAAAGAAGTCGTCTGCGTTCGTGGGAAACGAGCCACCACCGTCCTTCGCACATTGAGTGATCTCTCCATCCGAATGCGCGTGACCGAGGCCGTGGCAGTTACCGACATGGCTTTGCACGCGGGCCTCGTGACTCTCGACGACCTGAAAGCTTCTTGCGTGAGACGTGCCCACTACTTCGGGGTTGCAAGGTTGAGGCGAGTCGTCGGTTTCGCTGAGCCGGCCGCGGAGTCGCCGATGGAATCGCGCTTGAGGATGGTGCTTGTGCTCGGAGGGTTGCCGCGGCCGCAGGCGCAGGCGCCTCTCCACGACAGCAAAGGTCGGTTCCTCGGCCGGCCCGATCTCTACTACCCGAGTCACAGGCTCGGGCTCGAATACGACGGGGGCACGCATCGGACTAGCCTGGTAGAGGACAACCGCCGCCAGAACCGGCTGCTCGCTGCGGGGATTCGGCTGCTTCGCTTCACAGCCGGCGACGTCCTCCACAATCCGGACTCGGTAGCGACGCAGGTGCGCGGCCACCTTGCGAGTCGCACGGTTTTGCCTCTAGTGCCGGCGCCGGCGGGTTTGACTCGGCTGGGATATCCGCGGGAGCCGGCAATCGAGGGGATCGAGTCGGAAAAGGGGCGGCTTTCTACGCTCCGCAGACCGGGCCGTTAAAGGGCCACGGTAGGCAGAAGGTCGGGCCGGCCAGGGCCCACAGCGTGAGGCCGGCGAGCATCAGCAGGAAGAGGACCCAGAGCGTGCCCGTGTAGATGTTCCGGCCCGGCACCGGCCACCTCTTCCAGCCCAGGCGCTTGGCAATCCGCGGCCCAGCGATCGTGTCGATGAACGGCCAGAGGATCAACCAACCGACGAGGATGGCCGGGGTGCCCAACGCCATCAGGGTCTCGGGGCCCAGCTTCAGGATCTGGAAGAGGAAGAGGAAGTACCAGTCCGGTCGTGGGATCGTGACTGCGCGCGGGTCGGCCGACGGCTCGAGCTGAAGGTTCTTCTGCACGAACGCTGCGAGCAGGCCGACGGTGACCAGCATGATCACGGCGATGATCGGGTAGGGCCAGAAATGGTCGGGGAAGAACGGATGGGTTTCGTCGTCCGGCATATCGTCCGCCAGGTGGTGGCCCGCGTCGCCCATCAGGATGGGGAAGAGAGCGAGGCCGACCAGCACCGGGTACAGGATGTGGTCGGGCCCGATGGGCAGGCGCTTCCACTCCGGCTCGAGCGTGTGGCCGGTGTGGCTGTCGACCTCGATGATCGGGATCTCTTTGGGGGCGACGGCCGCTCCAGGACCTTCCCTGTTGATGTCTGGTTCGCTCACATCGGTTCCGAGATGCCGTGCGCCCGGATGAATCGGAAGTGCACGTACATCAATAAGGTGATGGTGGCCGGCAGCAGGAAAACGTGGATGGTGAAAAAGCGCTGGAGGGTGGCTGGGCCGACGACCGCACCGCCCTGAAGGACCTCGCGAATGAACCCGCCTAGCTGAGGCGGCGGAGTCAAGCCGCCGATCTTGATCGTGACGAGGGTGGCGAAATAGGCCTTGTTGTCCCAGGGGAGCAGGTAGCCGGTCAACGACAGCGCCAGGATGCACAGCAGCATGATCACGCCGACAATCCAGTTGAGCTCGCGGGGAGCGCGATACGAACCGGTCCAGTAGACCCGCGCCATGTGGATCAGGACCATGACGATCAGTATGTTCGCGCCCCAGAAATGGACGCCGCGAATCAGCCAGCCCAGGTATTGGGTGTTCTGGATGAACAAGACGCTGTTGTAGGCGGGCGAGTTGCCCGGAGTGCCCGCATCGGGCACGTAGTAAAAGGAGAGAAAGACACCCGTCAGCAGCTCGAAGACGATGAGGATGAACACCATCCCGCCGAAGCAGTAGTAGAAGGCGTTGGCGAAGTTCGGCACCCGCTGGTAGAGCGCCTCATCGACGGCTTTCGTGAACGGGTAGCGCTCATCGAGCCAATTCACCACCGCCAGCTGGATGTCGCGCGGGTGGGGGATGGCCATTTCGCTAAAACCCTAGAACGATGCCGTCGACCTGGATCGTGTTGGGGTCGGTTCCTTCCTTCCAGGTCAGGTGCGACAGGGGGACGGGCGCCGGACCACGTAGGACCGTGCCGTCCAGGTGGAAGCGCGACCCGTGGCAGGGGCAGTCGAAACTCTTTTCCTTTTCGTTCAGCGCGATCGAGCAGCCGAGGTGCGAGCAGGTGATGGCGAAGACGTCGATCTTCCCGTTGTTGTTCACGGCGTAGCCGCCGAAAGCCAGCTCACCCGCCGCGTTGTCGCCTCCGCCGTCGGCCATGATGAACGCGGAGTTGGGGTTGGTCGGTGCGTCGATCTTGAGCGCCTCACCGTCTGCGAGCTGGCTCAGCGGCTTGGGGACGTTGATAGTCAGGAGGCCCTTCTTCTGACCCTTGGGCGCGGCCGGCCACAGATACAGGAGCAGGGGGGCGAGGGCGGTTACGACAGTGGACGTCAGCAGGCCTGCCATCCACCATCCGAGGAAGGTGCGACGGGTGACCCGCTTCGGCGCCGCAGCGTCTGCCATCCGGTTCAAATGTTAACGGGAACGTAAGGGCGGTAGGCCGACGGCCTGGCGTACCTCGGCAGTCGTCTGGCGCGCCACCTCGCGAGCGGTCTGGCTGCCCTCGTCGAGAATGTTCGCCACGATCTCCGGCGTCAGCTCGGCCCGAGCTTCGCGGAAGGGCGCAAACACTTCGATCATCCGCTCGGCGAGCAGAGCCTTTTTCTCGCCGCACCCGATCTTCGCCGTACGGCAGAGATCCCAGTAGTGCTGCCAGTCGTAGAAGAAGAATTTGTAGAAAGCGCAGACGTTGCATGACCGCGGATGCCCGGGTTGGGTCATGTAGGTGCGCTTGATGTCGGTCACCATGCTGCGCACCTGCTTGCGGATGACATCCGGATCGTCGGTCACCCCGACGACGTTGCCGACCGTCTTGGACATGCGCTGCTTGCCGTCGGTGCCTTTGATCAGCGGCGACTCGGTGAGCAGCGCGCGCGGTTCTGGGAAGACGGGGGAGTAGGTCCGGTTGAACTTGCGCACGACCTCACGGATCAGCTCGAGGTGGGGCAGCTGGTCCTTTCCGACCGGCACGCCCTGACCTTTGACGATCACGATGTCCGCGCCCTGCAGTACCGGGTACGACAGCAGACCGAGGTTCACGTTGTCGGGATGCTTTTTCGCCATCTCCTTGAACGTGGGCGTCCTGAGCACCCAGCTCAGCGGGGTGACCATCGAAAGCAGCAGAGTCAGCTCCGCGACCTCCGGCACCTTCGACTGCTGATAGATGACGCTTCGCTTGGGGTCCAGTCCAACGGCGAGGAGGTCGGCGGTGAGGTCGAAGATCTTGCTCTCGACTGCGTGGCCATCGGGCTCGGTGGTCAGCGCGTGGTAGTCGGCGACGAAGTAGTAGCAGTCGTACTCGTTCTGGAGGCTGACCCAGTTCTTCGCGGCGCCCAGATAGTTGCCAAGGTGAAAGCGCCCGGTCGGGCGCATGCCGCTCAGAATCCTGATCCGCTCTGCCATCCGGCCATCGAGTCTAACGAGGCTCGTTACGCCTCATCTGTACGATTTCGTCAGTTGCCTGATCCCGACATGCCGCCCGACCTGCCGGCGCCGAGCACCGGACTGGGTTCGCGGGCGCTCCGCAACACCGTCATCGTCCTCACCGCAAAAGTCGCCGCGCGCCTTGTTGCCCTGGTCACGGTGATCGCCACACTGCAGTACCTCCGCCCTGCGCCGTACGGCGCCTTTGCGACCCTCGTCAACCTGACGGCGATCGTCAGCGTCGTGCTCGATCTTGGATTCAACGTCCTGTTCGTTCGGGAGGGCGCAAGGCACCCCAACGAGATCCAGCGCTACCTCCGCAACGTGATGTCGCTGCGGCTTTTGATGTCGGTGGTCAGCCTCGTCCTGCTCGCCGTCGCGCTGGCCATCGCCCACCTCGAGTACCTGCTCATCCCCGGCTTTGTCCTGATGGTGTTGACCTCGTACGCGTCCCTTCTCCGCAACACCCTCTATGCGGTGCAGAAGCTCGGCTACGAGGCCATTGCCGTGGTGCTCGAGAGCCTCCTGTTGCTCGCCATCGTCGTTTTTGGCATCAAGACCGGGCGCGGACTCACCTATTTCGTCTGGGCGTACGCAGCTCAGTACGCGTTCAGCTGCGTGTACTTCGCGGTCGTGCTGGCCGTGAAGCCGATCGCGGTGATCGGCTGGAGGTTCGAGCTCCCCCTGCTGCGCGAGTGGTTCTGGAAGGGACTGCCCTTCGCCTTCACCTTCGTGCTCACGATCCTGTATTTCAAGATCGACCAGCCCCTGGTTTACGCCCTTCGGCCGCATGTCGAAGCCGGTTGGTACGGGGCCGCCTACAAGCCGATCGAGTCGCTCCTCTTCATCCCGATGACCTTCCTTTCCGTGGTTTTCCCGGTTCTGTCCGTCTACCACCGGGAGCGGCGCAGCGAGCTGCTGGACGCGGTGAACCGATTCTTCAAGGCCCTGTTGCTAATCGGGTGGCCGATCAGCGTCGGTATCTTCATGCTCGCGCTTCCGCTCAGCAATGCTTTCCTCTACCACGATTCCGCGCCTGCTCTCCGAATCCTTTCCTTGACGCTCGGCATCGCCTTTGTGAACAACGCCTTCATCGGCGCGCTGAGCGCGTCCGATCGCCAGACGTCGTTCACGTGGGCAGCCGGCTGGAGCCTGCTGGCGAACGTAGCCTTGAACCTCGCCCTGATTCCGACCTTCGGATACCTCGGCGCGAGCTGGGCGACGGTGATGACCGAGATCGTGCTGGGCGTCGCGGGCTGGGTCCTCACCGCGCGTCACATCGGCCGCGTCCCCGTGGTCCAGCTCAGCTGGCGCGTGGTGCTGGCAGGCCTGGTCATGGGGGCTGCCGTCTTCCCGTTGCGTGACATGGCCGGGGTGGCGATGGCCGTTCCGGTCCTGGTCGGCGTGGCGGTTTACGCCGCAGCGGTTCTAGCCCTGCGCGGGTTGACCACGGGCGAGATTAACTGGGCTCGGCGCGCTCTGGCGCAGGCCCCATGAGTCCCAAACCCGTTTTTCTCAAGCCCCGCGGAGCGGTGGAACCCGTGCCCTGGGAGGAAATCGCCGTCGACGCGCCCGACGTCAAGCCGGAGACCAGACTTCAATACGCGCAGTTCGTCGCCCTTGACGTCGAGTCCACCGGCAACTCACCGTTCCTCGTCCTGGAGCTCGGCGCCGAACGCTTCCGGCTCGACGGCCCTCTCTCCTTCTTCGACACGCTGGTGGACTGCCAGGCTCCGATCAACCCCTACGCGCACCGGCGCCATCACATCGATCGGTCGATGCTCATCGGCGCGCCAGAGTTTCGCGACGCTCGCCGCGCCTTCCTTCGTTTTGCCCAGGGGGCCGTCCTGGTCGAGCACAGCCACGACGCGTTCGACACGTGGCTCGTGGGTCG
>JBGPYE010000213.1:0-3679 GCA_041493095.1 Candidatus Dormibacteraceae bacterium | reverse complement strand
TCCCGACCTGAGAGAAGAACCCTGGACCCCGACCACCCAGCCGCGGTTGCGCGGCCTCGGGGCCGAGGTCCCTGATCTGTTCGCGGTGATGCGCGCCGGCGACTTGCTCGCTCACCATCCATACGATTCCTTCGCCACCTCGGTCGAGGCGTTCATCGACCACGCCGCAAGCGACCCTGACGTGCTCGCCATCAAGCAGACCCTCTACCGGACCTCGGGCCCAGCCAGCCCCATCGTGCGCGCGCTGATCCGCGCCGCAGAGCGAGGCAAGCAGGTCGTGGCACTGGTTGAGCTCAAAGCACGCGGAGACGAGCAGGCGAACATCGGTTGGGCGAGGGCTCTCGAAGAAGCGAACGTGCACGTCGTCTATGGGCTGCTCGGACTCAAGACCCATGCCAAGGTCACGCTGGTCGTCCGCCGCGAGGGCAAGCACATCCAGCACTACCTGCACGTCGGCACCGGCAACTACAACCCGAGCACCGCACACGGCTACGAGGACGTGAGCTTGTTGTCCGCCGATGCCGACCTCGGCGCCGACGTCACCGAGCTCTTCAACCTCCTGACCGGGTACAGCCGCCAGCATCGCTACCGCAAGCTGCTCGTCGCCCCAACAAGCTTGCGCGCCGGCATCACGCAGCTGATCGAGCGCGAGGGGAAGCCCGGCGGCCGGATCATCATCAAGGTCAACAACCTGATCGATCCCGAGATCATCGAGGCGCTGTACACCGCGTCCCGGGCGGGCGCGCAGATCGACCTGATCGTCCGCGGCATGTGCTCGCTCCGTCCGGGAGTGATCGGCATGTCCGAGCGGATCAGGGTGCGCTCTATCGTCGGCCGCTTCCTGGAGCACTCGCGCGTCTTCGTCTTCGGAGACGGCGCCGACGCGGAATACTACCTCGGCTCTTCAGACCTAATGCCGCGCAACCTGGATCGCCGCGTCGAAGCAGTGGTCCCGGTCACGGATCCCAAGCTGCGCCAGCGCTTGTCACAGATCCTCGAGATCGTACTCGCCGACGACGTCCTGGCGTGGGAGCTGTGCCCCGACGGGGCCTGGCAGCGGGTGCCCACCGTTCGGGGCCTCAACTCACACAAACGCTTCCAGGAGCTCGCACTGGAGAGCGCGCGTGGCAACGGGGTGGTGAACGGCGTCCCGCATGCTTAAGCCCCACGAATTCAGAGCCTTCGGCGTGAATTCGCGGGGACCCCATTAAAGAACGTGAGGTGAAGCTCGGGGCTGGCCCCGCGTTCCACCTCCCTGACCTCAGCGGGGTCGTCGACGGCGTTTCGGTAACACCTCCCGAGGCCGTCCGCATGGAGACCGTCTACTACGACACGCGGGACCTGCGACTTGCGCGGTGGGGTGTCTCGCTCCGACATCGCGCGGGCGAGGGGTGGACGTTGAAGCTGCCGCCGGCGGCCAACCGCGATACGCCCGGCCAGCTGCTCGAGCGCGACGAGCTGACCTTTCAGGGTGGCTCGAAAAAACCGCCAGAAGCTGCCGTGGACATAGTCCGCGCATATGTGCGCAAGGCGGAGCTCGTTCCGGTCGCACGTCTCTCGACCATCCGCCGGCGCGTGAGGCTCGTCGATGCAACGGGCGCTCGAGTCGCCGAGGTCGTCGATGACGAAGTGTCCGTGAGGGACGGTCGCCGTGTCGCCGCCCGCTTCCGCGAGATCGAGGTCGAGGTGAGCGCCCCGCAAAACGGCGACAACGGCATCGTCGATCCGCTGGTGTCACGCTTGCGAGGAGCCGGCGCCGGCGCGCCAGATCCCACGCCAAAGCATGTCCGCGCGCTTGGTCCGCGTGCCATGGAGGCGCCCGAGGTGGCGCCCCAGCCGGTACAGCCGGACTCACCGGCCAGGGACGTCATCAAGAGCGTGCTTGCCGAATCCATCGCGTCGCTGCTGCACCACGACCCGCTGGTTCGCACCAGCAAAGACCCCGAAGCGGTCCATCAAGCTCGCGTCGCGACACGCAAGCTTCGCTCGCACCTGCGCACGTTCGGGCCGCTGCTCGACCCGGAGTGGACGGAGCCGTTGCGCTCCGAGCTGGGCTGGCTGGCCATGGGGCTCGGCGCCGTTCGCGACCGCGAGGTCCTGCTCGAGCGCCTGCGGGAGCGCGCCAGCTCGCTTCCGGCGGCTGACCTGAGGTCGGCCAACTCCCTCTTGCACATCCTCGAAGTCGAGATCGACACCCTGCGCAAGAAGCTGCTGGCCGAGCTTGGGTCGGTGCGGTATATCGACCTGCTGGAGCGGCTGGTGGCCGCGGCCCACTCGCCGGCCACGCTGCCCGAGGCCGACCAGCCGGCTTCCAAGGTTCTGCCACCACTGGCGGCGGGTCCGTGGCGGCGCCTGCGCTCGGCCGTCCGGCAGCTGCCAGAGCCGCCCACCGACCCCGAGCTGCATCGCATCCGCATCCTCGCCAAGCGCGCGCGCTACGCGGCCGAGGCGGTGGCTCCGGTCGCCGGCAGCGCGGCCGCCGCATTCGCGCGAGCGGCCGCCAAGCTGCAGACCGTACTCGGCGAGCACCAGGACAGCGTCACCGCGCAGGCCTGGCTCCGCAGCGCTCGGATCAGCGGCCGCCGCGCATTCGTCGCGGGAGAGCTGATCGCGATGGAGCACATCGCCGCTGATGAGGCGAGAGCGAAATGGCCGAAGGTCTGGAAGGCGCTGGACCGGAAGCCGCTGCGTCAGTGGATGCCCTGAACCACATTGGGAACCTTCTATGTCGTCCGGCACGCAAAGGCCGGCAGCCGGGGGCACTGGACCGGCGATGATCGACAACGTCCGCTGAGTAAGAAAGGAATCAAGCAGGCCGAGGCGCTGGTCGAGATCCTCGCGCCTTTCCCGATCACCGCCATCTACTCCAGCCCTTTTCTCCGCTGTATCGAGACGGTCGAACCACTAGCCCGAGCGCGCAAGCTGCCGGTGAAGCAGACGCCGTCGCTTGCGGAGGGCCACGGGCTCGCAGGTGCGATGGAGCTCATTGGCGATCCAAAGCTGGATGAAGTCGTGCTCAGTACGCACGGTGACATTGTTTGGGAGCTCGTCGAGGAGCTGGTCAAGCGCCGCGTCGTCAAACCGGGAGAGGGCGGATTCGAGAAGGGTTCGAGTTGGGTCGTCGACATCGAGGAAGGTTCTTTCGTCCGCGCCCGGTTCATCCCGGCGCCTTGACAAGTAACGGCCTCGCGCGGCGCCTCCGCGCCGAGATGGCCGCCGCGGCGAATCCGGCCAGGGCGGCTGGGATGCAGGCATACATGAAATCGACGATGCCTTACTACGGCCTGAGCTCGCCACAGGTCGACGTGATCTGCAAGAGAGTCTTCGCGGAGTACGCGTTTCCCTCATGCCGCGCGTGGCGCGACGCGATCCTCGAGCTCTGGCGCGGCGCCGTCCGACGCGAGGAACGCTATGCGGCCATCCGGCTGATCTCCGTGAAGCGCCACCGCGACTGCTGGGCGCCAGAGCTGATGCCGATGCTCGAAGAGATGATCGTCGACGGAGGGTGGTGGGACTACGTCGACGCCCTCGCGCAGGTGGTCGGCGAGCTGCTGCGCTCCCACCCGAAAGAAGTCCGGCCGCTGATGCGCGCCTGGAGCAAAGACGAGAACCTGTGGAAGCGTCGCGTCTCGATCATCTGCCAGAACTCGTTCAAGCGCGACACGGACCTCGAGCTGCT
>JBGPYE010000142.1:0-5166 GCA_041493095.1 Candidatus Dormibacteraceae bacterium | reverse complement strand
GATGGATGGGTGATCAACGGGCCGCGCGCGCTCGAAGGTGCGCGCGTGAGCGCGCATGGCGACCACCGCGTCGCGATGGCGCTGTCGATCGCCGGCCTGATCGCTCAGGGCAGGACTGAAATCGACGGAGCCGAATGCGTGGAGATCTCATACCCGGAGTTCTTCGACCACCTCGAGTACCTGTGCTGAAGGTTCGAAACGAGATCGACATCGAGCTGGACGCGCTCGAGCTTTACGAGCTCGAGGTCACCGCCCCGCGCGAGGACTTCGAGCTCGAGGTCGCCAGGACCGTCCAGGTCGCCAAGTCGGGTGAGGTCGGCGCTGTCGGGCGCGCTCGCGAGCTGTACCGCCGTTTCGGCCTCGACCCGACTCGAGTGCGGCCGTCGTCGGAGGCGCTGCTGCGTCGGCTGAAGAAAGGCGAACCGCTGCCGCGGATAAACTCCCTCGTCGATGTCGCCAACGCGTTGTCGGTGCAGCTGCAGGTGCCGGTCGGGCTGTACGACCTCGACAAGGTGAGGGGCGAGGAGCTCGTGATCAGGCTTGGCGCCAAAGGCGAGGGATATACCGGCATCGGCAAGGAGCACGTCAACGTGGAGGGACGGATCTGCGTCGCCGACGCCGAAGGACCATGCGGAAACCCAAGCGCGGACTCCGCCCGCACCATGATCACCACCGAGACCGAGCGCGCCGCCTGGATCTACTTTCTTCCGGTCCGCGAAGACGACATCGATCGGACCGCAGAGCTGGTGGCCGTGTTCGGCCGCGGCCTGACCCGGATGGTGTGAGCCAGTGACATCCGAGCAGGTTCTGTGCGTGAAGCGGGAGGACATGTTCCCGGACGGCGCGTGGCACGGATTCGTCAGCAAAGACCTCGACCGTCTCCAGGCGACGATCCGCGAGCACCACTTCTTCATGTCCCGCGCCGCGGTGGAGAACGACCCGGGCTACCAGCAGATCATCCCGTACGTCGTGTTCCGACACGACGGGCGCTACTTCCTCACGCACCGGCTGCGCGCTTCGTCCGAGAAGCGGCTGCGCAAGCAGTACTCGCTGGGCATCGGAGGCCACATCAACCCCGGAGACCTCGAAGCGGGCGATCCGATCCTCGACGGGTTGAAGCGAGAGTGGAGCGAGGAGGTGGTCTACGACGGCCGCTTCGAGGCCGAGCTGATCGGGCTGTTGAACGACGACTCCTCGCCGGTCTCCAAGGTGCACCTGGGTGTGGTTTTCCTGGTTGACGGCGACTCGCCGAACATCGCGATCCGCGAAACAGACAAGCTTGCCGGCGAGCTCCTTACGCTGGACGAGATGCGCATCTTCTACCTGGGGATGGAGTCGTGGTCGCAGATGGTCTACGACCGGCTCGCGGGCGGGGCTTCATGAAATACGTCGAGGTGGGGGGCGTCCGGGTGTCCGCGATCGGGCTCGGCACGTGGCAGTTCGGTTCGCGAGAGTGGGGCTACGGCGCTGACTACAACACCAGGGTGGCGGGCACGATCGTTCACCGCGCGCTCGAGCTGGGCGTGAACCTGATCGACACCGCCGAGGTCTACGGCCTGGGCCGTTCCGAGGGAATCGTCGGTGAGGCCATACGCGGCCGCCGCGAGAGCGTCTTCCTCGCGACCAAGCTCTTCCCGATCGGCCTTCCGTTCATGACCGGGTGGCGCGCCCGGGCCAGCGCGGGGCGCCTGGGCGTCGACCACCTCGACCTTTACCAGCTCCACTGGCCGAGCCCGTTCTTTCCGGCGCGCGCCACGATGCCGCGGATGCGGCGGCTGGTCGACGAGGGCCTAGTGAGGCACGTGGGCGTCAGCAATCACACGCTTACCGGCTGGCAGGAAGCCGAGCAGGCGCTCGGCGGCCCGGTGCTCTCGAACCAGGTGCTGTTCAGCCTCGTCCACCGCTCACCGGAGCGGGAGCTCGTGCCCTGGGCGCAGGAAAAGGGCCGCATCGTCATCGCTTACAGCCCGCTAGGGCAGGGAGTCCTGTCGGGGAAGTACCAGCAAGCGACGCCCGGGAACTTCCGGCGTGTGAGAAAGAACTTCCGCGCCGGGGCGCGTGCTCGCTTCGAGCCTTTGATCGCCGCGCTGCGCGAGATCGGCGCTCGGCACCGCGCGACGCCGGCGCAGGTTTCCCTCGCATGGCTCATCCGCAAGCCCAACGTCGTGGCCATTCCGGGAGCGTCGAGCCTGGCCCAGCTGGAGGAGAACACCGCCGCGGGCGACATCGAGCTGTCCGACGAAGACGCTTCGGTCCTCGATAGGCTGAGCGCGTGAAGCTGCTGGAGGTCGAGCTGCGCCGGATCCGGCTGTCTTTGGTCGCGCCCTTCGAAACCTCGTTCGGCGTCCAGACGGAGCGCGATGTGCTGCTGCTGAAAGCGATCACCACCGATGGCGCGGGCTGGGGTGAGTGCGTGGCGAGCGAGGAGCCGACGTATTCGTCCGAATACGTGGACGGCGCCCAGCACGTCTTGATCCACCACCTGCTGCCTCGGCTGTTCGGACACGCACAAATCGAAGCGGAGGACGTCGGCTCGCTGCTGCGTCCGGTGCATGGACATCACATGGCGAAGGCCGCGATCGAAATGGCCATCCTCGACGCGCAGCTTCGTGCGCGGGATGAATCCTTTGCCAAATATTTTGGCGCGACGCGCGCCGCGGTCGACTGCGGGGTCTCAGTCGGGATACATCCATCGATTCCTGAGCTGCTTGCGACCGTCGGCGAGTACCTCGACCAGGGCTACCGCCGGATCAAGCTGAAGATCAAGCCAGGTTGGGACGTCGAGCCGGTGCGGGCGGTGCGAGAGCGATTCGGTGACGTACCGCTTCAGGTGGACGCCAATACCGCCTACTCGTTGTCGCAAGCCTCACAGCTCGCGCAGCTCGATCCGTTTGACCTGCTGCTCATCGAACAACCACTTCCGGAGGAGCAGGTGCTCGCGCACGCCGAGCTGGCCAAGCTGGTGCGGACGCCGATCTGTCTCGATGAGTCGATCACGTCAGCGCAGGCGGCCGCCGACGCGATAGAGCTCGGCGCGTGCCGGATCATCAACATCAAGCCCGGCCGGGTCGGCGGTTACCTCGAAGCGCGGAGGATCCACGACCTGTGCGCTTCGCGTGGCGTGCCGGTCTGGATGGGTGGAATGCTCGAGACCGGGATCGGCCGCGCCGGCAACGTCGCCATGGCCGCGATGCCGAACTTCACGCTACCCGGCGATACTTCCGCCTCCGACCGCTATTACCACCGCGACATCACCCAGCCTTTTGTCCTGCACGATGGGCGCCTGGACGTACCGGCCGGGCCCGGACTCGGCGTGGACGTCAACCAGGAGTTTCTCGATTCCATCACGTACTGGAAGGAGACCGTGCCATGAGGTCGTTCATCGGTGTGGCCTGCACAGCCAGGCCGAGACGGGGGAGGCCGAGCTGGTCCTCGATGGTCGCCAGCAGCGAGTAGTGGTCGTACGGCCGAGCGCTGCGGTGCAGCAGCGGGTTTGGGCGGATGACCAGCGTGAGCACCGAGTTGGCGCTGTCCTCGCCCTCGTCCCAGGTGATGAGCAGGACACCACCATCCTGCCATGCGCTCGAGGTCAGGATCGTAGGCACCGTCTGCGAGAGCCAGGCGTCGGCAACCTTGTCCGAGCAGTCGTGGCCGTCATGGCACAGGTCGGGTGTGATCCAGACAAAATGCGGAACCTCGCCGGACATGTCCGTAGCGAACTGAGTGAATGGACTCACCTGCGACGGGCACGCGCTTCCGTAATAGGCGAAAGGGTTGTGCTTCAAGGCGTACGGGTACGGGCTGCGGAAGCAGCCGTTGCTCATGCCGTCCATGTAGGCGCGCCACTGGAGGCCCGCGTCGGTCAGCTGCCCGCCGAGGCCGCCGGCCGGGAGGGAATGGAACCCGTCGTCGGCGATTCCCCACGTGCTGCCCGACGTCATGGCGAGATAGTTAGGCAGGCTCGGGTGGGATACGCCGTGATAGTCCGTCGCGACTCCGTACTGCGCAGCGAGCTGGGCGATGTAGCCATTGCCGATCACCTGGTCATAGCTCCGGTTCTCCATCACGATCACGAAAACGTGAGACGGGCTCGTGGCAGGGGACGGCTCCGGCGAGGGGCTGGCCGCGATCGGGCTCGGTGACGGACTTGCACCGGCCGTCGCGTTGGCCTTGGGTGCGCACGCAGCGAGGAGGCACGCCGAAGCGACGAGGGCGACCAATCGCATGGCGTTAGAGCCTACGATCCGGGCCTGAATTGTTGTTGAGGAGCCCTTCATGGGAACTCGAGGTCCTGCCCGAGCGGGGAGGGCGGATCACCTCTTTGAGGCTTGGCGGCGAAGAGCTGCTGGACCAGGGAATCGGGATCGACGATCCGTCCGCCGCCGATTTCGTCGCCGGCGGAGCGCAAGGCTGGGACGAGATGGTGCCGAACCTGGAGGCAGTTGGCTCGCTACCGGATCACGGAGAGGCCTGGCGGGTGCCGTGGGTGGAGATGGAGAGGAGTGGAAGCGCCACCATTATGCGGTGCACGGGCCGGGTGGTTCCGTGGGAGCTGACCCGGCACATCGTGGTGCTCGATCGAGTCCAGGTGCACTACCGGTACAGGAACGTGGGCGCCGAACTTCATTACGCGTACTGGTGTGCGCATCCTTTGTTCAAGTTCGAGGAGGGGATGGAGATCGGGCTGCCAGGCGGCGAGCGTCTGGCCGCACTCCCGGCGGGGACGAGCACCAAGACTTTCTTGCCGAAAGGGTCGATCGACCGGGCGAGGCTGGGGTGGAGGTCGGGCGCCGCGATCGAGCTGTCGTGGGATGCGGGATTGACTCCATACGTCGGTGTGTGGGTGTGTAACGGAGACCTGGGTGGATACCGGCAGATCGCGATCGAGCCGGCTACGGGCGGGAATGACAGGCCGGATCCGGCGGCGGCGCCGCCGCTCCTGGCGCCGGGCGAGACGCTCGAATGGTGGCTGGAGATACGGGACAAAAGGACAGGGAAGGGGGGTGTGACGGGCGGGCCTGGGGAGTCGAAATTGACAGGTCAGAAGTGTTGACAAGCGAACATCTGTTTGGTACTCTATTTCTATGCTCGCGACGCAAGACGTTTATCCCTCAAGCACTGCGCAACTGACCAACGAAGAGCGGCGGGAGCGCTTCCGCGAGAAGT
>JBGPYE010000129.1:0-5489 GCA_041493095.1 Candidatus Dormibacteraceae bacterium | reverse complement strand
GTAGTCGGCGCTCCAATCCGAGGTGAAGAGGCCGGGCCACAGAGAGAAGATCGTGGCCGCCACGACCCAGAACATGGTGAGGATCACGCAGACCCACGCGCCTGTGTTTCCACCCGGCACCACGTACGGCCGCGGCACGTTCGGGTACTTGCGCCGCAGTGTGATCAGGGCCGGGAAGATGAGGATGTAGGAAAAGGTGGTGGTCGAGATGACCAGGCCGAGCACGGCGCCGAAGTAGCCGCCGAGGCCGCCACCCGTGATGTAGAAGGTGATGACCATGAAGATCGTGCTGATGATGCCGGATGCAACGTTCACCACGATCGGCGTCCCAAAGCGGGCCGAGAAGTAGCCCAGCTGCTTGGGGCCCGATCCCGCCAGCGCGCCGATGGCCATGAGCCGGTCTGACCCCATGAGCCAGGTCGTTCCGCTGGACAGCAGCACGAAGACCATGGCGAGGGCCGCAATGTGGTTGAAGAACGGCGCCGAGTCACCGAGCACGCTGCTCGATGCGAACTGGTAGGCCGCGACGAACCCGGCAACGTTGCTCAGCTCGTCGGTCGAAAGGATGAGGACAACGCCGGCGATCGGGATCGCGTAGGCGAGGAAAGAGATCACCCCCGAGACGTAGATCGCGCGCGGGATGTCCTTCTGCGGGTTGTCCATCTCCTCGCTGGCGTTGGTCTGGAGCTCGAAACCGATCCACTGGAAGACGATCACGCCGATCACACCGATCAGGACGGTGCTGTCCGTCGGAAAGAAGCCACCAAGACTGCCGTGGAATCCGTGCTGGATGCCCGACACAATGACCAGGAAGGCGAAAAAGGCAAGGAGTACGAGCCGGACGATGGCCCCGAGGTTGGGGACCCACTTCATGTACCGCAACGACAGGATGTTCATGGTCACCGCGGTCCAGATGAACAGGAACCCGATCACGGTCTCGGCTCCCTGGTTGCCGCTGAAGCTGCTGCCCCAAAGCGCGTCGATAGCAGCGATGGCGGTGGCGGTCAGCGTGCCGCCCAGCCAGATCGGGTTGCTCAGCCAATAGAGGACGCTGACCACAGCCCCCGCGAAGTGGCCGTACGCGAGGCGGACCCAGTCATAGGTCGCCCCCTCCGTCGGGAATGCAGCGCCCAGCTCGGAGGTGATCAGCGCGTACGGAATGAGGAACGTGAGGCCGGAGACGATGAGCCAGAAGATCGCCTGCGCGCCGTACGAGGACGACTGTCCGATGGTGTCCAACGCCACGATGGCGCAGACCGTGAAAAAGATCATGTCGAATCGGAACAACGACTTCTTGAGCTTTCGCTTCTCAGCGATTAGCCCAGCTACAGCTTCTGCTTCCGCCATCCACTCCCTCCCCGGTTTATGACGCGTGGCTGAAATTCGCGACAATTAGAGATCCACAGCCCATCCCTGTCAAGGCAACCGCCCGAGGAAGAGGACAAAACCATGGCGACCAAGACCACACGCGAGGTGCCCACGAGCCGCGTCGCCGCGCTCATCCAGGACGAGGAAGAGCGGTTTCGCCAGGCTCGTCCCCGCTCCAAAAAGCTCTGGACCGAAGCCCGCGAGGTGATGCCTCGGGGGGTGCCCAGCTCCTTTCAGGACGCGTCCCCGCAGCCCATCTTCATGGAGCGGGGCAAGGGAAGTCGCGTCTGGGACGTGGACGGCAACGAGTACGTCGACTTCCACAACGGCTTCGGAGTCATGGTCGTGGGCCACGCCCACCCGAAGATCGTGGAGGCGGTGACCCGGCAGATCGCCCTGGGCTCGCACTTCGCTCAACCCGTCGAGAACAGCATCATCGTCGCCCGGGAGCTCGCGCGGCGCTTCCACCAGCCGAAGTGGCGCTTCACCAACTCCGGGACCGAGTCCACCCTCGACGCCGTCCGTATCGCCCGCGGCTTCACCGGCCGCGAGCGGCTGATCAAGATCGAAGCGTCGTACCACGGACACCACGACGCGCTGATGGTCTCGGTCGAGCCTCCGCCCGACCTGATGGGACAGGCGGGTGCCCCTGCTTCCGTGCCGCAGAGCGAGGGCATACCGGCCGCGATCGTCGAGCTGACGACCGTCGTCCCCTTCAACGATCTGCCGGCGCTGGAAAAGGCTTTCTCGCACCACCGCGACCAGGTCGCGGCGGTCATCGTCGAGCCGGTGATGATGAACGTCGGCATCGTGCTGCCGGACGCCGGCTACCTGGCGGCCATCAAGGAGATTGCCCACCAGCACGGGGCTCTCCTGATCTTCGATGAGGTCAAGACGGGCGCGACGATCTCGCCGGGAGGCGCGACGGAGCGCTTTGGCGTCACACCCGACCTGATCGCCCTGGCTAAGGCAATCGGCGGCGGCCTGCCTTGCGGCGCCGTCGGCGGTCGCGATGACGTGATGGGAGTCATCGAGGAGAAGCGCGTCGCCCAGATGGGAACCTTCAACGGCAACCCTTTGACGATGGCCGCCTCGAAGGTGACGCTGCTCGAGATCCTGGACGCCAAGGCCTACGCACATTTCGATGCGCTGGCGGAGACCCTGCAAGGCGGCCTCGACGGGGTCATGGCCGCGCACGAGCTGCCTTTCCACGTCATCACGCTGGCCGCACGCGGCGGCATCACGTACCGATCACAACGCGTCCGGAACTATCGCGACTACCTCGAGATCGACAAGTCCCTCGCTTACCTGAGCTGGCTCTACCAGTGCAATCGCGGGGTGGTGATGGCGCCCGGCGCCGAGGAGAACTGGACCCTGTCGGTGCAGCACTCAATCGACGACGTCCAGCGCTACGTGGACAACTTCGCCGAGATGGCCAAAGACCTGCGCTCCTAAGAACGATGCCGCGGCTCGGAGGGATGTACGGCCCTGATGTGACCTTCGCCGGCGTGGAGCGCTGCGACGTCGAGCAGCCGTCAACGCTGGAAGGAGCCGACGTCGTGATCATCGGGGCTCCGTACGACGCAGGCACCTCTTACCGGGCCGGCGCCCGGTTCGGGCCGAAGATGATCAGGACCACCGACTATCTCCCCCACGACGGGTCGCGACCTCACCTCGCCCTGAGGGTCGATCCGCTGCAGGATCTGCGCGTGGTGGACGCGGGTGACATCGAGATGGCTGGCGTCGAGGGCCGCGCTCCGCTCGACGCGCTGGAGAACGCGGTCCGCATCGCGACCGAGGCCGGCGCCATCCCGCTCGTGTTGGGCGGCGACCACACGATCACCTGGCCGGACGTCACCGGCGTCGCGCGGGTCAAGGGCTGGGGCCGCGTCTCGGTCATCCATTTCGACGCTCATGCCGACACCGGCACGATCCAGTTCGGAAGCCTGGTCGGGCATGGGCTGCCGATGCGGCGGCTCATCGAGTCAGGGGCGTGCCGCGGCGACCGATTTCTCCAGATCGGCCTGCGCGGCTACTGGCCCGAGCCGCCGACCCTTCAGTGGATGGCGGAGCAAAAGATGCGGTCGTTCGAGATGCACGAGGTGGTGCGCCGGGGACTGGATGCGGTGCTCGAAGAGTCGTTCGCCATCGCAGTCGACGACTGCGATGGAGTCTTCGTGTCGGTCGACCTCGATGTCGTCGACCCCGGCATGGCGCCGGGGACCGGAACGCCCGAGCCCGGCGGGCTGACCGGCCGCCAGCTGCTCGATGCAGTCAGGCGCATCGCGATCGAGCTGCCCGTGGTCGGGGTCGACGTGGTGGAGGTGGCGCCTCCCTACGACACGGCCGAGATCACCGCGTTTCTCGCCAACCGCGTCGTCCTCGAGATGCTCTCCGGCATCGCCTACCGCCGAAAGGGCGGCACGTGGGACACCATCCCGCCGACGCTGCTGGAGGGAAGGACCTGAGCCGGTTCAGCCGGCTGTTTTGGAGGTAGCCCCCGACTCGACGTAGGGACTGATCATCCGCGCGAGTTCCTCGAGCTTCGTCAGCGCCTCGTCTCTCCCATCGGGCGGCACGTAGTAGATGCACCGCTCGACTCCGGCTTCGGCCAGCCTTTCGATCTCGCTTGCCACTGGCTTGGGGTAATACGACACCGGGATGTGTCCGCGGCCGGCCGCTCGGGCCATCTCCTGGAGCTCGGGGATGCGCTCGATCACGTCTCCGCGGTTTGGCATCCAGCCGTCCGCGTAGCGCACGACCCGCTCGAGGATCTTCGGACCGCTGCCGCCGAGGATGACTGGCGGGTGCGGCTTCTGGACCGGCTTGGGCCCGCACCACATCGGTCCGAAATTCACCATCTCACCGTGGTACTCGGACTCTTCCTGGGTCCAGATCGCCTTGACCGCCTCGACCTTCTCGCGCAGCAGCTTCCACCGCGTGCTGAAGTCGGTGCCGTGGTCCGCCATCTCCTCACGGTTCCAGCCGGCGCCCACGCCGAAGATGAAGCGTCCGTTGGACACCAGGTCGACGCTCGCGACCTCTTTCGCAGTGTGGATCGGATCGCGCTGGATCAATAGACAGATGCCAGTGGCGACTCGAATCGTCTTCGACGCGGTTGCGGCTACGCTGAGCGCGACGAACGGGTCCATCGTGTGCCAGTA
This sequence comes from Candidatus Dormibacteraceae bacterium, assembly GCA_041493095.1. Lineage (GTDB taxonomy): Bacteria > Chloroflexota > Dormibacteria > Dormibacterales > Dormibacteraceae > Palsa-870. The sequence goes on along the minus strand of JBGPYE010000129.1, from coordinate 957 downwards.
GTGTTTCGGCAGCTCCCCGCCGGCCGGCCAGGGAGACTGGCGGTTTGCCGGAATGTGGGAGTGCTCGGCGACCCAGAGCGATTCAAATCCCAACTCTTCGGCAGCGGGCGCGAGCTCCGCCATCGAGATCGCGTAGTCAGTTGGAAAGATGGCGATGCCGAACTTCACGAATTCATAGTAGGTCGCGCGGTTGTGCGGGCAGGAAGTTCCTCGTGACAGAGTCAGCCGATTAAGCACGCCGGAGAGGCGCGAGTGCCGGCTCCGGCGGCTTTCGTTTCGTCACGAAACCAGCGAGTGCCGGCTCGCGCGGCTTTCAACTCCTATTCGTAACCAAGAGCTCTAACTGGATCCTGGCGTGCGGCGCGCTGCGCCGGAAGCCGAGTCACCGGAGGCGTGTCGAGGGCCGCGAACATCGCCGACACAACCCTGGCGTCGAGAGTACGGCCCGCCTCCTCCATGAGCACCTTTCTCGCCTCCAGCGGCGAGCAGGCTTTTCGGTACGGCCGGTCGGAGGTCAGCGCGTCGTACGTGTCGGCGGCGGCGACGATCCTGGCTTCGATGGGGATGGCTTCCGCGCCCAGCCCGTAGGGATATCCGCTCCCATCCATGCGCTCGTGGTGATAGAGCACCGCGAGCATCTCCCTTCTCGACCGGCCCTGGCCCAGGATGGAAAGGCCGAGCTCCGGGTGCGATCTCATGAGCGTCCACTCGGACGCATCGAGCGGTGAGTGCTTGTCGAGGATCTGGTCCGGGATGGCGAGCTTGCCGATGTCGTGGAGGAGCCCGGCCCTCGAGAGGACTCGGAGCTCGGCGGTGGTCATCGCCAGCTGCCGTCCGATCCGGACGCAGAGCTGCGCCACGCGACGGTTGTGGCCGAGCGATTCGCGGTCCTTGACCAGGTGGCCGAGGACGACGATCGCGTCAAGCCATCTGTTGACTTGCCATCCCTTGATTTGC
>JBGPYE010000037.1:0-9121 GCA_041493095.1 Candidatus Dormibacteraceae bacterium | reverse complement strand
TTGAGCGTCACCTGCGGATCGCGCGCGCGGGCTTCGATGGCGAGGTCGGCGACGTCCTCGGCCGCGGCCCCAAGCGTCGCCGGCATGCCCGCATCGTCGAAGTGACGGCCGTAGCGCAACACGTGGGCGGCCGCCTGGACCGACAGGTCCGGCCGCCATTCGAGCGCACCGATAGCGAATCTCCGGTACTCGTTCATGATCACGGAGGCGAACGTGGGGGCCGTCTGGTTGATCGCAGCCCTCAGGTACGTGTTGAAGAACCGCAGACAGAGCTCGGCGACCTCCGAGTCCCCCTCCTCGATCGCGGCGATTCCGGCGTCGCGTGTAGCGACGGCGATGGCGTGCACGGCCTCCTTCCGATGCACGGGCGTGAGGCCGACCATGTCGACGAAGCTGGACATGATGGTGTAGGCGAACCAGGTCTGCGCCCGATTCACCTCGGCCACGATCTGGTCCGAGGCGCCGGGCATGTCGGCATGGCCCACCTGGAACCACTCCGGAGCACACTTCTTCCTGAGCTTCAGGTAGTCGTCCGCCAGAAAGCGGCCGAGCACCTCGATGGTGAGGACGCACACCGGCATGTCGCCAAGCTGGATCGAGCCATACGCGATGTCCGTCACCTGGGCGATCGATGTCATCAGCGCGTCTCGGTGCCGGCGAGGATGACGGCCGCTGGTTGCCGCTTTCAGCTCTCGCTTGGCCCGTCGCATGATGCTCTCGACCAGCGTTTCAGCCCGCATCACCTCGAAGATGTAGCCGACGTAAGGCAGCAGGATGGCGAAGTTGATCAGGGCGAGCACCTCGGCCACGCCGACGCTCCACATCGGCACGTAGCTGGTCTTGACCTCTGTGCGCACGAGGAACGTGTAGAGGATCGAGGCGAGCGCAAAGCTCAGCACTAGCGCATTGAGCGGGTTGCGCGTGAAGATGCCGATGATGCGGGGCGAGTAGCGAGACGACGTGTTCTGGATGCCGAACACGACCGCGACGATGACGATGCTCAGGGTCACTCCTTCGGCGCCACCGACCAGGCCGAGCACGCCACCTGCCGCCACGGGATCCGGAGTGAAAAAGTCCCTGATCGAGACGTAGTGGATGGCGTCGAGGACGCCGAAGAGGATGAAGGTCATGAGCGCCACGGAGACCAGCGCCAGGCCCGGCAGCGCAGCCGCCACCCAAAAGAGCGCGCGGCCGCGATCCTGCTGTCGCGAGGTCGGTTTACGGGCTTCTTCAGGCATGCGAGGTACTCGGCGACACGGCCAGCGCGATCCTAAGCAATTGGCACGCCGATCGCTACGCCGTAGCTAAAGTGGCGCCGGATGATCCGCGCCATCGTCTTCGATTTCGACGGTCTGATCCTCGACACAGAGGAGCCTGTGTACCGGTCGTGGCTCGAGGTGTACGAGGCGCATGGCGAGGAGCTGCCGTTTGAGCGGTGGGTCCAGATCGTCGGATCGACGACAACCCGCTTTCATCCCCAGCACCATCTCGAGGAGCGGCTGGGGCGGTCGCTTCCCAAAGAGGTGCTCGACAGCCGGATCGTCCGGCGGACGGAGTTGGTGCTGGCCCAAAAGCTGCTCCCCGGCGTCGCGCAGCACATCGACCAGGCGAAGGCCGCCGGACTGAAGCTCGGCGTGGCTTCTAGCTCCACAAACGAGTGGGTCAGAGGCCACCTGGCCCGCCTGGGCATCCTCGAGAAATTCGACTGCGTGCGATGCCGGGACGACGTCGCCAACGCGAAACCCGAGCCGGACCTCTACATCGCCGTACTGGAGTGCCTGGGCGTCTCTGCGTCGGAGGCAATCGCCATCGAAGACTCGCCCAATGGCGTTACGGCTGCCAAGCGCGCAGGCCTGCGGTGCGTGGCGATCCCTAACTCAATCACCGCGAAACTCGACCTGAGCGGCGCTGACGTGCTGCTGCACTCACTGGACGAGATCACGCTCGCCGATCTCTTGAAGGAGGGCGCTGCCGAGTGATCGCGACGCATCACGCTCTAACCTATCCCCGTGCGAATCGGAGTCCTCACCGGAGGCGGTGACGCGCCGGGTCTGAACGCGGCGATCAGGGCGGTGGCCCGGCGTGCATTCCAGCTCGGCCATCAGGTGAGCGGCGTCCAGAACGGCTGGGCCGGCTGCCTCGAGAACGGCATGATCGACGAGCTGACTCCCGCCAGCGTTCGGGGCATCCTGCCGATGGGCGGCACCATCCTCGGCACCTCACGCACCAACCCCCTGAAGGAGAAGGACGGCATCGCAAGGGTCGTCCGCGCGCTAGGGCACAACGGCATCGACGCGCTGGTGCCGATCGGTGGCGACGACACATTGAGCGTCGCCGCCGCGCTGCACGAGGCCGGGTTCCCAACGGTTGGGGTGCCCAAGACCATCGACAACGACCTCGCGGTGACCGAGTTCTGCATCGGGTTCGACACCGCAGTCGGAGTTGTGACCGAGGCGCTCGATCGGCTGCACACGACGGCCTCCGCCCACCACCGCGTGATGGTGGTCGAGGTCATGGGCCGCGACGCCGGTTGGGTGGCGCTGATGGGCGGAGTCGCCGGCGGGGCGGACCTGATCCTGATCCCGGAGTTCGAGGAAAGCCTCAAAGACGTCGTCGGCCACCTGTACCGCCGGCGCGGTGACGGCAAGCTGTTCAGCATCATCGTCGTCGCTGAGGGCGCGAGGATCCCGGAGCTTGAAAGTGAGGCGGCAGGGCAGGGCGAAAAGGACGCCTTCGGCCACGTTCGCCTGTCCAAACGGGGCATCGGCGACCTGCTGGCGGCCAACGTCGAGCGCGATACGGGATTTGAAACCCGGGTCACCGTTCTCGGCCACCTGCAGCGCGGCGGTTCTCCTTCGCCGACCGACCGGATCTGGGCGACCCGCCTGGGCGTCGAGGCCGTGGAGTTGATCGTCGCCGGCAAGAGTGGGTTGATCCCGATCCGCCGCAACGGCGACGTCGAGGTCGTGGCCCTCGCCGACGTGATCAAGGAAACCCGTCGAGTGCCGAGGGACCTTTACGAGCTGAGCCGGGTGTTCGCCTAAGCGGCCGCACGCGCCGGCAAAGTCCTAAGCTTCGAACAGGGTGAGTCCACTGACCTACCTGGCCGTCGGCGTAGCGGTCCTGCTGGTCGTGTACATCGCGCTGTCCTACCAGCTCTACCGGAGGGCGTTCGTGCCCGACCGCCCTGCGCCGCTCGACGACTTCACGTTCACGCCGTTCGAGTTCCAAGCCGACTACGAAGAGGTCGAGCTGGTCACGGCCGACGGTGTGACCTTCGGCGCGTGGCATTTCCGGCAGCCGGGGTCACCGCAGACCGTCATCGTCTCCGGAGGACATAAGGGCCAGCGCCAGGGCTCGCTCGGGATCGCGGCCACGCTTTGGCGAAAGGGGTTCAACGTGGTTCTCTACTCGTATCGCGGAATGCCGAGCAGCGACAGGGCGCCGATCACCTTCGGGATCAAAGAAGTCCTCGAGCTGCAGGCAGTGCTCGCGTTCGCACGCAAGCGGATCTCGAACGCGAGGATTGGACTGCTTGGTTACTCAATGGGCGCTGTCGTGTCGCTGCTGGGCGCGGCCGGGGAGCCGGGCGTGGAGGCGCTGGTACTCGACAGCCCGTTCACCGACCTGCGCACGTTGATGATCGAAAACGTGCGTCGCGCTTCCAAGCTGCCAGGCTTGCCCTTTGTCTGGCTGGCGGGCCTCATGTTCTGGATGCGTACGCGCCACTGGATCTCCGAGTGCAGCCCCCGCGACATTCTCAGCTCACTCGAGCCGCGGCCGCTGTTCTTCATCCACGGCGGGGCTGACGACATCACACCCGTCAATCACAGCCGCCGCCTCTACGACGCGTACCGCGGTCCACGCGAGATCTGGATCGTGCAGGGCGCACCTCACACCTGCGCGTACTTCGCCGACCGCCCGCTCTACGTCGAGCGAGTGGCCGGGTTCTTCGCGCGACACCTCGGCTTAGACGTGAGCGGCCACCTGCGCCTGGTGGAAGAGGAAGAAGTCAGCTAGCTGCAACCAATCGCCGGGCGGCGACAGGAATAGGTGAGATGTCAAACCATCGGCAGCATCGGAAACGATCAGTGAGCGAACGTTCGGCGATCTCCTGACTTCGCTGATCGAACCGGGTTTCCGCCTGGCCCTGGCCATGCTGCACGACGCTTAGGCGGCCGACCTGATCACGTCGTAGTGCACGAGGGTGCTCGAGACCAGGATGCCATTCGCCCAGTAGGTCCCCGTCGGTCCCGCCGGCAGCAGGTCGTACGTGCGGTCGCCGCCATACGGAACCAGCTCCCACCGTTCGACCTTCGAGCCATCGAGAAGATCACCAGCAGCGAGCGAGCCGAGCGGGCGGCCGTCCCCGGTCGGATGACCGGGCGACGCGAGCAATTCGCGGCCGTCCGCCAGCACCACGTGGACCATCAGGTGGCCGGCGGGCGCTTCCATGCTGCCGACCTCGAGCACGGGCGCGGCCAATCTCGTGCCGTCTGCAGTCGCCGTCCAGACCAACATGCCCGGCTTGATGTCGGTCACGCGCACGTCGCCGTTGGGAGTGGAGATGAGCGTCCAGGCCGCCAGACAGATCGGGCAGTTCGGAGCCCCGGTCGGGGTGCTCGAGCTTACTGTGACCACGCCGTCCACGCGAACCGTGCCGGTGACCATCAGGTACGACGCGGCGCCGCCTTTCGACAGCACGCGATAGGAGAACGAATAGGAATTCCCGGCCTGCGTCAGGGTGATCGCGCGAAGCAGCTTCCAGGCGCGGTACAAAGTGAGCTTCTGATCGTCGGTGAGGTCGCCTGCAGGCAGATGCTCGTGCGCGACGATCGTGGCGTAGAGCTCGGCGTCGGTGCGGATCTCGGAGTACTTGGCGTTCGCGCTCGCCTGCTCGCCGCCTGCCCGCGCGAGAGGGTAGAAGTCGGGATCGCAGTAGATCGGCGCGCCGACCTCGTCGAGGACTTTGAATTTAAGCTCGTTCAGGCTCATGGGCGAGCCCACCGCGGTGCCCGTGGCCGAGCCGCATGCAAACGTCGCGAGCACGGCGAGAGCGGCAACCCAGAGCTTTATCACTACTTAGAAGACGCTGTGAGTTTGAGGCGCGTAACGGTCGTGCGGAACCAAAAGTACCCCCTGAGCGTATTGATCTGAGATGGGCGCGCTGATGGCGAACCTATAATCGCGGGAGTGGGGGCAGTCGAAGTCGTCACCCGGGTCGCCGACGCCGTCATGGCCAATGTCAGCCGTGCCATCGTCAACAAGAACGAAGAGATCCGGTTCTGCCTCGTCACCTTGCTCTGCGAAGGCCACCTCCTGATCGAGGACGTGCCCGGCGTCGGCAAGACGATGCTCGCCAAAGCGCTGGCCCGCTCATTCGACTGCACGTTCCGTCGCATCCAGTTCACACCTGACCTCCTGCCGTCAGACGTGACCGGCGTGCGGGCCTTCAACCAGAAGCTCAGCGACTTCGAGTTCCGGCCCGGGCCCGTCTTCGCCCAGGTCCTGCTCGCGGACGAGATCAACCGCGCGAGCCCGAAGACGCAGGCCGCGCTTCTCGAGGCCATGGAAGAGCGCCAGGTGACAATCGACGGCGACACGCATCCCCTGCCGAAGCCCTTCATGGTCATGGCGACGCAGAACCCCGTCGAGTACTCAGGTACGTTCCCGCTGCCGGAAGCCCAGCTCGACAGGTTCCTGATGAAGGTCCGGCTCGGCTACCTCTCGGAGAAGGAGGAGGCCAACCTGCTGAACCAGCACAAGGTCGAGTCCCCGATGATCGAGCTGCAGCCGGTCGTCTCGCCCAACGAGCTGAAAGCGGCGCAGGCCGCCGTTCGCGACGTGTTCGTCAAGCCCGAGCTTCGCGAGTACATCGCCCGGCTCGTCGGTCGCACGCGGGGCAACCCGGAAGTTGCTCTTGGCGCCAGCACGCGCGGGACTCTGAACCTGTTCCACGCGAGCCAGGCGCTGGCCGCCGTGCAGGGCCGGAGCTACGTGCTGCCCGACGACATCAAGGTGCTCGCCGAACCGGTGTTGGCGCACCGCATCATCCTGCGGCCCAACGCGGAGATGCAGGGACAGAGCGCAGGCAAGCTCGTCGCCGGATTGCTGGAGCGCGAGCACGTTCCTCAGATGGCATACGACGGGTAGCCTCCGGCACTAGCCTGGGCACATGAGCAAGGTCGCTCTCGCCGCAGCCCTCGGCCTGCTGCTCTTCTTCACGTGGCTCACCGGTATCCGACCCGCTTACGCCTTTGCCTACGCCCTCTGCCTTCTTTTTCTAGTCGCGTGGGCCTGGCCGCGCCTCGCCATCCGGGGGATGACCGTGACGCGCCATCTCGACCCGGGCATGCCCACCGTCGGTGAGTCGTACGAGGAGACAATCGAGGTGCGTCGCAGCGGTTGGGTGCCGGCGCCGTGGGTTGAGGTTCGCGATCTCAGCCAGATCCCCGACTACCAGCCGGGGCGCGTCATCTCGGTGGGCGGCGAGGTCGTGAAGTGGAAGGCGCGTGGGGTATACCGCCGGCGCGGCTGGATGGCGTTCGGGCCGACTTCGCTGCGCGTGCGCGAACCATTTGGGCTCTTCGACAGGGGCCTGAAGCTGACGCAGCGCACGTCGGTCCTGGTGTATCCGCGCGTCAGGCCGATCCCCGACCTCCTCACGCCAAGCGCCCAGCAGGTCGGCAGCTCACCGAGCTTCGGCGCCTGGGCTGACTATCCGCCGGAGACCGGCGGGGTTCGGGACTACACCACCGGCGACAGCTTCGGACGCATTCACTGGCCGCTTTCCATGCGACACGGCCGACTCATGTCCAAGACTTTCGAGCAGCCGCTCACCACGGACCTGTGGATCCTTCTGGACCTCGATCGTAACGTTCATTTCGGAGAGGGCGAGGAGTCCACGGTCGAGTACGCGGTCAGCCTCGCGGCCTCGATGGCCGCGCAGGTGCACGGCCGCGGGCGGCAGGTCGGACTCATCGCCAACGACTCCAAGGGCACCATCCTCGAGCCGCACCGCGCTGTGCGCCAGGACCGGCTCATCCTCGACTACCTTGCCGTCGCGCAGGCCGACGGGCGGACGGCGCTGACCCAGACCCTCGCGTGGGACAAGATCCGCAGGCTGCCGCGACGGGCCATCGCGGTCATCACCCCGAGCGCAGACGAGGCGTGGGTCCGGCTGCTGCAATCGGTGCGCGGGCGACGCTCGACCTTGATCGTGTTCTACCTCGACGTCGGCAGCTTCGGAGGCCCAGACCAGAACCCGAGCTTCGACCTGGGCCAGGACGTTGACCTGTACGTCGTCCGCAGCGGAGATGACTTTGCGCGCCTGGTGAGGACGAGAGATGCAATCCGCATCGCCTAGCGGGCGCCTTCAGCTCGGCCCAGGACGTATCTGGGAAGGCGCGCGGTCGTCGATGCAGGGCGGTCTCTGGTGGTCGGCGCTGCTCGTCTTCTTGCTGACCTTCGCGATCGCGCGCTCGACGGCGACCGCCGCGTGGGTGAACGGCATCGATGTAATCCCGCTCATCGCCCTTGCCGGTGCGCTTTTCATGGCTGTGCTCGCGGTGCTGCCCGTTCCGTGGCCCGTCGGCCTGGGCGCCGGCATGATCCTGGGTCCCGTGGTCGCCGCCGTCCAGGCCTGGCCCGCGATGCACGCGCTGCACCATGGCGACGTCCTGAATGAGCGGATCATCGGCGTCTGGTGGGGGCGCATAACAGATGGATCCGCCAGCACAGATCCTTCCTTCTATCTGTTCCTGATCTGCTGGCTCATGTGGGTCACCGGAGCCTGGCTGAGCTGGTGCGTCCTGCGCTGGCGCAAGCCGCTGCTCGGGCTCATCCCCGGCGCCGCTGCATTCACCACGAACCTGCTGAACTACCCAGCCGACCAGAACGGCTTCACGCTCGCCATCCTCGTCCTGACTCTCGCCCTTCTGCTCTGGACGAATTACACGGGCTCCATCGCAAGCGCGACCCGCGCGCACGTGAAGCTGAGCGGCGATGCCAGGTGGGACTTCTGGGAGAGCGGGCTCGTTGCGATGGCGGCGCTGATCGTGCTTGCCATCATGCTTCCGCCTTTATCGACCAGCGACCGCACGACCGACGTCGAGTCGAGTCTCTTCTCGAACTGGGCTCAGCTCCAACAGCGGCTCAGCCATCCCGGCATCACAGGAGTCGGGCCTGGCGGGGCGGGGACGACAGGTTTTTCGACCGACGTCCCGCTTGGTGGACCGCTGGCACGCACCCGTGACCCCGTCTTCACGTACACGATCATCGGCGACTCAGGCCCAAGGTACTTCCGCGGTGTGGACGTGACGCTGACATCAGCCGGCCAGTGGAGATGGCCCTCCGCGCCTGGGCTCAGCGCATCGGTGGCCAAGAACCAGGTCCCCGCGTACGGCGAGTCGTACCAGAAGCTCGCGGTAGGGGGATTTGCGGTGAAGATGATCCGTCCTCCGATCGGAAACACCGACATCGTGTTCTACCCGAGCATGCTTTATCGCATCGACCGCGACACTCTCGCGAGGGAGGTGCTGCTACCGCGCAACCAGAGCAGCGGACAGCTGACCGCCATCGACCGGCTGTCGAGCGTCCAGCCGCCAACCTCGGCAGGAAACTACAAGGCCTACGTCGAGTATTCGACGGCAACCGAGGCGGAGCTGCGCGCATCAGGCACTGACTACCCCGGCTGGCTGGCCCAGTTCTCGACTCTGCCGGCGCAGGGCTACCGCAGCTCGGACGTCCAGCGGCAGATTCACGACCTGGCAGTCAAAGTCGTGACCGACGCCGGCGCCACCAACCCGTACGACCAGGCGACGGCGATTCAAAACTATCTTCGAGACAACTACAAATACAACCTGGCCGCACCCAAAGCCCCTGCCGCGTTTGATCCCCTGTGGTACTTCCTCTTCAGATCCAAGGAGGGATACTGCGAGTTCTTCGCCTCGGCGATGGGGGACATGCTTCGCTCGATCGGTATTCCTACGCGGCTTGTCAATGGGTTTGGACCCGGGAACTTTGACGACGCAACCAAGAGTTACATCGTCCGGGGCGAGGATGCTCACACGTGGGTTGAGTCGTACTTCCCAAACTACGGCTGGATCCCCTTCGAGCCGAC
>JBGPYE010000074.1:0-7013 GCA_041493095.1 Candidatus Dormibacteraceae bacterium | reverse complement strand
GGAAACGTGGAAACAGCACCGCAGGCAGGCGGAGCGTGGGAGAGTCAATGAGTTGCCCCGGCGCCTTTTGCGCCAGTTGCGGAAAATGCTCCAGGAGCACCGGGTTAGCCTCGAGCAGGTCATACACCTCCTCGATGCCGTAGATGGGCTCGGCCATCATAAGCTCGAAAGCCATGTCCTCGTCCTGCCGCGCGAGCGGCCGGCACTGCGAGCGTTCGAGGATGAGGTTGGCGGTCATCAGGCGCGGCGCCAAAGGGCGTCGCGTGAGGTCGTCGACCGGTTTCTTGCGATGTGCAAGGGCATGCACCAGCCCGAGCGCGCTCACAGCGACGTACGCGAGGTGCCGATGGCCGTCATCCACGATCAGGTTCAAGTCCACGTCGTCTGAGCTGCGAAAGCCGCCGCTGGCCAGGGAGCCGGCGATGGAGACGCTGCGTATGAACGGAGCGACCGCGACCAGGGCACGGACAAACCGCAGCGTCATTTGAACGTAGTCCGCGGCGTTGGCGCAGTGGTCGATGGCGCGCGAGCGGATCGCGTCCACTCGCTCGATGCTCGAACGATCGACCACCAGGTCGCCGGCCAGGAAGAGGTCGGGGCTCGCGGCCACGGACCAACGGACCTCATCCGCTGAGATCGAGCCACCCAGGCAAATCGCAGCGAGGCGCTCAGGGGTGAGCGCATAACCGCGTCGATGAAGCAGCGCGACCGTTTGCTGGATTCGGTCTGACGTGGCCGAAAATCGAAGAGGGTTCAGACCGACCAAGCAAGCGCCTCCAACAATCCCGGTTGTGGTCTAGGTGACATACGAGGGCGGGTTACGATTTGAATGTCAAAAGCAGGTTCAAAGAGGAGTCGAGATGACCGCCGACGGACACTTTAAAGTCCCCACGCCAGTGAACGAGCCGGTGCGGGCCTACGCGCCGGGCGATCCGTACCGTAAGAGCCTCAAAGCCCGGCTGGCCGAGCTGACCGATGCCCGAACCGAGGTGCCGATGCAGATTGGGGGAGAGCGCCGATGGGGCGCCTCCAGAGGCGACATCCGTTCGCCTCACCGGCACGAGCTGACGATCGCCGAGTACGCGGTTGGCGCTCCCAAGGACTTCGACGACGCCATCGACGCTGCGCTCAAGGCCCGACGAGCCTGGGCGGCCACCTCGTATCACGAGCGTGCAGCCGTGCTCTTGAGGGCGGCGTCCCTCCTGGCGGGCCCGTGGCGGGACACCATCAATGCGGCCACCATGCTCGGACAGTCCAAGACGGTGCACCAGGCTGAGATCGACGCGGCATGCGAATCGATCGACTTCTGGCGCTACAACGCGTTCTTCGGCGACCAGCTCCTGGGCCAGCAGCCGTTCAACGACGGCACTGCATGGAACCGCCTCGAGTACCGGCCCCTGGAGGGCTTCGTCTTCGCGGTCAGCCCGTTCAACTTCACCTCCATCGGCGCCAACCTGCCCACAGCCGCGGCATTGATGGGCAACACCGTGGTGTTCAAGCCCGCGACGCAAACGCTCCTTGTGAGCCACTTTCTGATGGAGATCCTCAACGAGGCTGGCTTGCCCCCGGGCGTCATCAACATGGTGAGCGGCAGCGCGTCGCAGGTGTCGGATCGCGTGCTCAACCACAGGGAGCTCGCCGGCATCCACTTCACCGGGTCGACCGAGGTGTTCCAGGGCATGTGGCGGACGGTGGGCCAGAACGTCGACAACTACCGGACGTACCCGCGACTGGTCGGCGAGACAGGTGGCAAGGACTTCGTGGTCGCCCACGAGTCGGCTGACTCGGATGCCCTGCGCACCGCGTTGATCCGCGGCGCGTTCGAGTACCAGGGCCAGAAATGCTCCGCCGCATCGCGCGCTTACGTTCCGCAGTCGATGTGGAAGCGGATGCGGTCTGAGATGGCGGACCAGGTCGAAGCCATCCCGCAGGGGGACGTCGCGGACTTCAGGAACTTCATGGGCGCCGTGATCGACGGCAAGGCTTACGCGAACCACATGAAGGCGATTGAGTTCGCGCGCAAGTCCGAGAACGCGAAGGTTATCGCCGGCGGCAAGGGTGACGACAAGGTGGGCTGGTTCGTAAGGCCGACCGTCATCGAGACGACCGACCCGGACTTCAAGCTGCTCAAGGAGGAGCTCTTCGGCCCCATCCTCACGGTCTACCCTTATGCCGACGGCAAGTTCGAGGACATGCTCGAGCTTGTCGACCGGACCAGCCCTTATGGGCTCACGGGCGCGATCTTCGCGACCGACCGGCAGGTGATTCGCAAGGCGTCCGAGACTCTCGTCAACGCGGCGGGCAACTTCTATATCAACGACAAGCCGACAGGCGCGGTCGTAGGGATGCAGCCGTTCGGTGGCGCCAGGGCATCGGGCACCAACGACAAGGCGGGCTCGATCCTCAACCTCATCCGGTGGACCAGCCCCCGCACGATCAAGGAGACGTACGCCCCGCCCACCGACCACCGCTATCCGTACATGGACGCGGAGTAACGGCAAGCCCGGAAACCGTCCAGGTCGTCGCCGAGGGCGGGGTGCTGACCGTATCGATCACGCGCCCGAAGGTGCGCAACGCGGTCGACGCTGCGACCGGCGCCGCCCTGGCCGGTGCTTTCCGCCGGTTCGAGGCGGACGCCAACCTCTCGGTCGCCGTGCTGACCGGCGCGGGTGGACACTTCTGCGCGGGCTTCGACCTGAAAGCACTGGCTGCGGACTCTCCGGGTCGGCGCTCCGAAACCGGTGACGGCCGATGGGACCGACGCGGATGATGTTGAACAAGCCGGTTATCGCGGCGATCGAAGGCTATGCGGTCGCGGGCGGGCTCGAGCTCGCTCTGTGGTGCGACCTCCGGGTCGCAGCGAGCAACGCGACGCTAGGTGTTTTCAACCGCCGTTTCGGTGTGCCGCTGATCGACCTCGGCACGGTGCGCCTGCCCCGAATGATCGGCCAGGGTCGCGCGCTCGACATGGTCCTGACCGGCCGGCCTGTACCGGCCATCGAAGCCTTGCAAATCGGTCTCGTCGACAGGCTCGTCGAGCCCGGTCGGGCGCTCGAGGAGGCTCACAAGCTCGCGCATCAGATCGCGGAGATGCCGCAGGGCGCGCTGAGAGCTGATCGCCTCAGCGTGTTGAACCAGTGGTCGCTGAGCTTCGAGGATGCGGCCGAGGCTGAGGCTCGAGGCGGTATGGAGGTCCTGGCTTCGGGCGAAGCCCACGAGGGCGCGCGCCGCTTTGTCAAAGGCTCGGGCCGGCACGGCACCTAGTGGACTGTAACGGCCAGAGCTGGAGCAGGCCGAAGGCCCGAAGGCCGGCGTCCCCGACGGCCGGTGCGAAGGCGCGGGTGGCGCAACGACGATCCCACCTAAAGGTGGGTGAGGAGGCGCGCCGGGCCCCGCAACGCACGCATCAGAGCCCGCAGGGCTCCGGGCCGTCTGGGACGTCGGATGCTCCAGATATGGCTGGTACGGTCCACTAGTACGCTGAACCTCGACCGATGATTGGGGTCTCTAATGTGGATGTAGTGGCGGCTGAGGCGGTGATCCAGGCTTCGGGCCTGGTCAAGAGATACGGCGAGCTGGAGGCGGTGAAGGGCATCGATCTCGAAGTGCGCGCCGGCGAGATTTTCGGGTTCCTGGGACCGAACGGCGCCGGCAAGTCGACCACGATCTCCATCCTGTGCACGCTCCTGTCACCCACCGCGGGGACGGCGCGGGTGGCCGGAATCGACGTGGCCTACGACCCCGCGCGGGTGCGCCAGCGCATCGGTCTGGTCTTCCAGGATCCGTCACTCGACGACCAGCTCACCGGGCGCGAGAACCTCGAGTTCCACGCCTTCATCTACAACGTGCCGTCGGCCCAACGCCGCCAGCGGATCGACGAGATGCTGGCTCTCGTGCAGCTAACCGACCGAGCAAGCTCGCAGGTCAAGACTTACTCGGGCGGAATGAAAAGACGTCTCGAGATCGCCCGCGGAATGCTGCATCAGCCGCAGGTCCTGTTTCTCGACGAGCCCACCCTCGGGCTGGACCTGCAGACCCGCAGGAGCATCTGGACGCATCTCAACCAGCTGCGCAGCGCCAAGGGCGTCACGATCTTCATGACGACGCACTACATGGACGAGGCCGAGTACTGCGACCGGATCGCGGTCATCGACCAGGGCAAGATCGTCGCGCTGGGCACCCCCGACGAGTTGAAGGCGATGGTCGGCGGCGACGTGGTGACCATCACGTCGAGCCGGCCGGACGAGGCCGCGGCCGAGATCGAGAAGGTGCTCGGCGTCATCCCGGCCAGGGACAACGGCACGCTGCGCATGGAGGTGCCGGACGGCAAGGCCTTCGTGCCGCGCCTGGTGCGCGAGCTGAAAGCACCCGTGGACACGGTGACGATGCGTCGCCCGAGCCTGGACGACGTGTTTCTAAAGCTGACCGGCCATGCCATCCGAGACGAGGAGGCGAGCGCCGGGGACCAGAATCGCGCGATGGCAAGGCGCTTCATGGGGCGAAGGCGATGAGCGTGAAAATCGAGCCGGCGCAGAGCGCTACAGTGCAGGCGCCGGCCGCGCCCGCCGATACGCGCATGGCGACGCTGCGCGCGATCTACATCATCTGGTACCGCGACATCCTGCGTTACTGGCGCGATCGCTGGCGCCTGGTCGCGTCTCTCGCGCAGCCGCTCCTCTTCCTCGTTGTTTTCGGGTCCGGCCTCAGCTCCGCGCTCGGGCAGGGCGGCCTGTTCGGCGGAGCCGGCGGTTTCTCGTACATCCAGTTCATGTATCCCGGCATCATCGGGATGGCGATCCTGTTCACGGCGATCTTCGGCGCGATGTCGATCGTCTGGGACCGCGAGTTCGGATTCCTGAAAGAGGTGTTGGTGGCGCCCATCGATCGATCCGCCGTGGCGATCGGCAAGGCGTTGGGCGGCACGACGCAGGCGATGATCCAGGGCCTCATTCTCCTGGTCCTCGCTCCGTTCGTCGGCGTGAAGCTCAGCGTGGTGACCGTGCTCACGCTGATCCCGCTCGCTGCGGTGCTGGCGTTCGGGCTCTCGTCCTTCGGAGTCGCGCTCGCCTCATCGATGAAGTCGCTTCAGGGCTTCCAGGTCGTGATGAACTTCCTGATGATGCCGATGTTCTTTCTGTCAGGCGCGCTGTTTCCGCTCACCGGCTTGCCGGGATGGATGACGGTGTTGACCCGGCTTGACCCCGCGTCCTACGGCATCGATCCGCTGCGGCGCGTCGTGCTCTCCAACTCAGGCCTGCCGAGCGCGGTCGTCGACCGGCTCGGGCTGACGATCAATGGCCAGTTGCTCCCGATCCCGCTCGAGGCCGGAATCGTTTTCGCCTTCGGCGCCGTGATGCTCGGCATCGCCGTCGTCATGTTTCAGCGCCGCGACTGAGACGAGCGCCAGGGCGGCTACCTCGCCCACGATCATCGGCAGCGGCCCCCACACCGGGAGCCCTTCAATGGCCAGCGCAACACCGAGCAAGAAGACCCAGGCCCAGCGCGGTTTACGATCGGTGCGCAAGTAGAGCCAGCCGGCCAGGCCCAGCATCACCAGGTCGTCCAGGTGGAGGTAAGGACTCGCGAGCAGTCCCCCGACCAGCGGAGCGATGAAGATCCATTCAGTCGCGCGCCCGCGGAGGCGGTAGACAAGGACGAGGGACCACACCGCGATCGCCGCCTGGATGACGCGCGTCACCAAAAGGTTGCCGATGAGCGGGGCGAGCGTCAGCTCCCGGTTCACGGGCACGCTCGCGGCGAAATTCAACCTGGCGCTGTATTCGGCGAGGCCGCTCGGACCGAGCGCAAGGGCCGATGCGCCGGCGAGCACGCCTAGCGCCAGGACGCTGCCCCAGAAAGCTCGGGTTCTTCCACTCAACAGCAGTGCGGCCGGCGCCAGAAAGGCAAGCTGAGGTTTGAGCGCCAGCACGCCGAGGGCCAGGCCGGCCAGGTACGGGCGGCCCTTGCGCAGCAGCGCATAAGAACCCGCGACGCCCAATGCCACTAAGAGCCCCGGCTGTCCGAGCTGCAGGCCGTAGATGACGGGCAACCAGCCGAGGGCCGCGGCGAGATGGATCAGGCGCTGCGTTGAACGCGCGGGAGCAGCCAGGTACCACGTCGATGCGAGGGCGATGAGCAGCAGGGCGCTCCAGACCCAGTAGCCGGCCTCGTAAGGCAGGGGCGTGAGCGGCAGCGCCAGCCAGGCGAGAGGAGGAGGGCTGATGTAGCGCGCCAGCTCGGCGATATGGATTCGGGACCCCAGGGCGTCCAGCTCCGCCTGCTGGACCGAAAGGTCGTAGATCGAGGACCAGCCATGGTTGATTCCGATCCGCGCCGCGGCTACATAAAAGGTGAAGTCGTTGTGAAACCTGTCAGCGGCGTAGGCAAGCGCCCACTGGTAGAGATCGAAAACCGCGAACAGGACAGCGGTCGCGGCGCCGGCGGCCACACCGAGGTTGCGCCACCGCTGGGGCTTCGAGCCGGGCATGCACCGCGGATGGTATAGGCCCGCTACCTTGTAGCGGTGCCGCCGACCGGTAATTTCGAGCCTCGAGCTCTCGAGCTGACGGATGGAACGAAGGTCCACGTCAGGCCGATCGCGCCGGAGGACGAGCCTTTGCTCCACCAGGCGGTCGCGGCGATGTCGGAGCGAACCGTCTACTTCAGATTCTTCTCACCGCTGAAGCGGCTGCCCGACGCGCTCGCCCACCGGCTCGCGGTCGTCGACTACAACGACCGCTTCGCGCTGGTGGCAACGTCGCACCGACCGTCAGGAAAGGAGCGCATCCTCGGGGTCGCGCGTTACGACCGGGCGCGGGACACCGACGTCGCGGAGGTCGCTGTCGCCGTGATCGACGAATATCAGCATCGCGGTCTTGGAGGGGCGCTCCTGGCCATTTTGGCGAGGGTGGCTCGCCAGCACGGAATCAAGACCTTCACGCTCATCGTGCTGCCCGAAAACCAGCAGATGCTCGGACTCTTGAGAAAGATCGGGTGGATACACCACGCCAAGC
>JBGPYE010000197.1:0-4257 GCA_041493095.1 Candidatus Dormibacteraceae bacterium | reverse complement strand
TTCGATGTCGAGCCACAGCCCGCGGTGAGCCGCGGCGGCAAAGCATCGTTCGATGTCGGCGATCTCGGACTCGGGCTTCTTGCCCTCTGTCGTGATCAGGGTTCTCACGCTGCGCATGCTAAGCAATAGCGCGCCCGGCTTCGAGTTTGTAGCCTTGACTTCGGTTACACCGGTGCCAGACTGGTGCTGCCGTGAGTGACGCAGGGGCCGTCGCCATGCCGAGCGAGGCGCCGGCCGCTCAGCCTTCAGCGCCGCGCCTGCAGGCGATGATCGAAGGGCGCGCGTTCGAATGGACCGTGGTCCTCCTTTCATGCCTGTTCGCGGCCGCCGGTTACTTCGACGCTTGGACCTACGTCAACACGACCTCAGGCAGGAGCCTGCTCGAGCCCTGGCAGGACGCCGCCCTTCATTTCAGCTGGCTCCTCTTGACGGCATACCTGGTGGGTGTCATGGCCGTCAACGTCAGGCGTGGCCTGCCGATAGCGCGATCGCTTCCAGCAGGGTATGGATGGTCGTTCGTCGGCTGCGTCGGGTTCAGCGCCATGGTTCTCCTCGACCGTTGGGCCCAGCTGGCGCTTGGCAGTGAAACTGGGCTGTCGGCCCTCCTGAGCCCGGCCCGCGTGGGAGAGATCATCGCCGGCGCTTTGATGGTGACCGGTCCGCTTCGAGCGGCCTGGCGCCGCCAAGATGAATCGGCTGGTCTTGCTGCGATCGTCGCCGCCGCCCTTTTGCTTTCGACGATCACGTTCGTGACCCAGTTCGCGCATCCGTTTCGTGACCCGTGGGCGGCCGGCTCCGGACCCACCAAGGAGGCGATCTACTGGGTCGCGGAGGACATCGGTGTCGCCGGCCTTGTGCTGCAAGGCATCGCCTTTGCCGCAACCTTCCTGCTTCTCATCCGGAGGTTCCAGATTCGATTCGGGAGCTTCACGTTGATCTGCCTGATCAACGGAGCGCTGGTCGCACCTCTCAAGGAGCACTGGGACATGCTGTTCGTGGCCGCCGTCACCGGCATCGTGGCCGACACCGCGTATGCCTGGCTGAAACCCAGCGCGTCGAATCCATGGCGCCTTCGCGCTTTTGCTTTTCTGGTACCCGCGACGTTCGCCGCGACATTTTTCGTCGTCATCGCTTTCACGCAGGGAACCTGGTGGCCGGCACATGTCTGGTCGGGTGCGATCCTGGTTACAGGGCTCGGCGGATTGCTGATCAGCTACCTTGCCTACACGCCCGGCGGGAGGTCGCGCGCTACCGAGCCGGCTTTGTCACAGAGGCCCGCACACTGGCCGGAGATCACGGCCAACTCGATCAAGGAGGCGCTCGAGGCACTGCCCGATCGCCGCCTGCTGGCTGCCAGCCCGCTTTGCAAACTCCCGTATCTGGGCCGGGATGGCGCCGACCCCGTGATGGAGCTCGATGAGCTTCTCAAAGATGCCGCGCGCGAGCTGTCCACGTCGACGGTGCTGCGCGATGCCCAGGCCGGGCACCTGCTGGTCGAGTACTACATCAAGCGGAGCGGAACGCACGACCAGGTCGCGGAGCGGCTGCACATGAGCAGGCCCGCGTACTACCGCCGGCTGCAGCGCGGCTGCGAGCTCCTGGCTGAGCGCCTCGAAAAGCTGGCGGCCTTCACAGAGACGAGCTAGCCAGCTACGTCAGCGAGTCTCAGCCGAGGCTGAGACTGAAATCGAGAGCACGCCGAGACTGCCTCCGATACCAACCTCGCCAGACACTGCCTCCCGTTACGCCGCATCGGCTTATCAGCGGCGAATTTGCGCGAAGGCGGCCTATTCGCGAAGGCGGCCACTTCGCGAAGGCGGCCAACTGAAGAGGAGGTTTCTGATGGGTTTGTGGTCAAGGATGAGGCTGCTCTTCCGAGCCAAGGCGAGCAGCGCACTCGATCGGGCGGAGGATCCGCGGCAGGTCCTCGACTATGCGTACGGCCAGCAGCAACAGCTGCTGGTCACCCTTCGCAAAGGGTTGGTGGAGGTCGCAACCTCAAAACAGCAGCTCGAGCTGCAGGAGAAGAAGCTCGAGGCTCGGATCCCACTCCTCGACGACCAGGCACGGCGTGCGGTGACCGCCGGTCGCGAGGATCTCGCGCGAATCGCCCTCGAGCGCAAGCGCACCGCGTTGACGGAGGTGCAGTCGCTCCACACACAGGTCGCCGAGGTCGAGGCGGACAAGCAGCGCTTGAGCGCGCAGGAAAGGGCGCTGCAGGTGCGCATCGAGCAGTTCCGCACGCACCGCGACGTCGTGTCCGCCCGATACAGCGCCGCTGAGGCGGAGGTGCGGGTGAAGGAGTCCCTGGCCGGGGTTTCCGGCGAGCTCGCCGAGCTCGGGATGGCGGTCGGCAGAGCCGAGGAGAAGGCG
This sequence comes from Candidatus Dormibacteraceae bacterium, assembly GCA_041493095.1. Lineage (GTDB taxonomy): Bacteria > Chloroflexota > Dormibacteria > Dormibacterales > Dormibacteraceae > Palsa-870. Next base: position 1,884 of record JBGPYE010000197.1, on the reverse strand, counting down.
GACAGGCTCCAAGCGCGCGCAAAGGCGATCGACTCCCTGGTCGACGTCGGCGCGTTGCCGTCCGCGTCAGGCGGAGATTTCGTCGAGGCCGAGCTGATGCGCATCACCGCAGGCTCGGAGATCGATGAGGAGCTGGCGCGGATCAAATCAGAGGTCGAGTGGCCGAAGCTGGCCGCCTCGACAGAGGAGACGAAAGGATGACCGTGGATACCAAGCAGCACCTCGTTTCGCCCGATGGAAAGTGGTACTGGGATGGGGTCGCGCAGACGTGGGCGCCCGTCTCGCCATCACAGGCCGACGCGTGGCCGCCGCACGAGCAGCGGAACCAGCGGCAAACCGCCGCGCCAGCGCGCACGGCGAGCCGCGGCCTCAGCTCATTCGTAGGCAATGTCCGCTCGGAGGATCTCGTTTTCGGCCAGACCGTGCTCGTCTGGGCGCGCTGGATCTTGATCGGCACCGGGTTGGTGCTTTCTTTCTGGACGCCGCGCGACCTGCTCACCCTTCAGGTCCAGCTGGCCGCCATCGTCGCCCTTGCCTTTGGCAACTTCTACCTGCACGTCCAGCTGCTTCGGGGTCACGCGGCGGTCGACAAGGTCGTCTACGCAGCGAGCCTCGCGGACATCTGCGTGGTCACCGCCCTGGTCCTCGTCCAGGGTGGCTACAGCTCGCCGGTGTTCGTCTTCTATTTCGCGGCGGTGGTCGGGATCTCGGTGGCCTTTCCCACCAACCTCACTGCCGGCTACACCATGCTCGTCGTTGGCGTCTACGGCCTCGTGTGCCTTGCGACTGCCACCCCTGACGAATACCCCGCCGTCTTCACCCGCTTGCTGATGATCGCGGCGATTGCTGTCTGCGGCAACCTGTTTGCCCGTAACGAGTCGCACCGCCGCGCGGAGGCGATCCGGATTCACCACGAGCTCCTCGACGAAACACAACAGGGTTCACCCAGCCTGCAAAACGCATAGCCAAAGACAAGTCAAAGGAGAGATTCAAATGGCAGATGTTCGAGAAATCAGATCCAAGGCCCAGTCCGATCAAGAGGACGTGTTCTTCGGCCAGACCGTCATCCTCTGGGCGCGCTGGAGCGTGATCTTGGCCGGAATCGTGCTGGTGCTCTGGACATCGACATCGATCAGTCACCTGACTCAAACGGTCCCCTTCTTCCTGGCCTTGATGGCGATGAATTTCTTCCTGCACGGGCGATACGTGATGGGGAGTCCGCTGAACCGCGCCGTGGTCACCGCGGCCAGCCTCATCGACCTCGTCCTGATCACCGCAATCGTTGTCCTGTGGCCTGGCTCTCACGGCTTGAACAACCAGTTTTTCGTGCTGTACTTCCCGGTCGTCTTCGCCTTCGCGCTCGTCTTCACACGCCGTATCGAGGCCGCTTACACGGTGATCGCGATGGCCGCATACGCGGGCGCCTGCTTCTTGACGAGCACAGTTCCGCTAGACCTGGGCAACGACGACAAGGTGCTCGTCATGCGCCTGATCGTCATCGCGGCCATGGGCTTTCTTGGCAACTACTACTTCCGGATCCAGCGGGATCGGCTCTCGCGCGCCTCTGGTGGCGCGAGCGCAACCTCAGGCCTTGCGCGGACGCCAATCCAGGCGACGCTGCACGGCAGCGGCTCCTAGAGGCTCATGGAAGTGGGCATCGTCGACCGCATCCGCCAAAAGATCAGGACTGGCGCGTCCGCGGCGCTGGCGCCGGCCCCAGATCCAAGGATCACGCACCTGACCTCCCACCAGAAACAGCGGGCGCTTCGCAACCAGGTGACCAGGGCGATTGAAAACGTCACCGCCGCCAAGCAGCGCTTGCAGGTCGCGGCCGACGCAGTTAGAGAAAGGCTCCCCGTCCTTGAAGACCAGGCCCGCACGGAA
>JBGPYE010000103.1:0-6286 GCA_041493095.1 Candidatus Dormibacteraceae bacterium | reverse complement strand
TCGCCGTATCTCGCGCACCACTCGATGGCGGCCTCGGCGTTGGTCCACAGCTCATCAAGAATGGATTCATCGCCGGTCCAGTCGACAGTTTCAGCAAGGGCGCACAGAAAAAGCGGAGTGGCATCGATCGTGCCGAACAGGTGATGCGGCCACAGCCCGCGGTCGACCACCTCGCCGGTGCGGACCTCGTGCAGGATCTTTCCCGGCTGCTCTTCGGTGCCAGGATCGTTACGCCTGCCTTGCCTGGCGGCGAGATAACGCAACACGCCCCGCGCGATCTCGGGGTTGGCCGGCAGCATCATCATCGACGCGATGAGCTGATCGCGGCCGAACGGTACCGCGTACCAGGGCAGACCTCCGGTGGTGTAAAGCCCGGTCGGGTAGCGGTCGCAAAGCATTCGAAGGTCGGTGAGGCTGCGGTCCAGCAGCTCGTTCACCGCCGGGTTGTCAGTGCGGATCGAGGCGGATGCGGCGCGCCATCGCGTGTAGGCGTCCCTCGTGCGGGCCAATCCGTCGTCGAAGTCCGAGACCGTCGCCCCGATCGCTCCCGGAATGACGTCGACGAAGATCGTCAGCTCTTTGCCGGGGCCAAGCCTCGCGCGCCGCTTGAAACCGGCCGGCCGCACTATGACCAGCGCCGACTGACCCGGCCAGTCATGTCGGGTGATGAGCAAACCGTCAGGCGTGTCAACGCCCGGGGCCGGGACTGGCGGCGGCAGCCCTGGCACGTTTCCCCGGATCGCCAGCATGGCCGCGAAATCGGTGGCGAAGACAAGCTCAACCTCTTCCTCCACAGTGCCAGGACCCGGGTTGGCGATGGTGATCCTCTCGCGCAGGCCGCCATCCATGTAACGAACGCGAGTCACACGGAGACCGCCTGCGGTGAGCTCGAACGAGGCTTGGCCGTCTTCCACGTGCACATCGACCGGGTCGGGTTCCGCACCGCCGATGAGCACGCGGAACTCCGACAAGATCCGGGTATCGGCGAACCAGACGCCATCACCCAGGTCCGCGGGCGCGCGCATCGAGCCGTCGCGAGCCGAGACCGCAAAGAAGCGATCGTGCTTCACGATCACGCGGTCGACGATGCTGGCGCCGCTCAGCTCGTCGTGCCGATCGCTTGCTGCGCAGGCTGTTGCGCGCCTGCTTCTAAAGCCGGCCGCGTACCGACCGCGTAGCTGGTCCACTCTCCGCGCGCCAGCAGCGCCACCGCCATCGCCTCCAGGTCACGCACGCGCTGGTTGGCCCTGATCGCCTCGCGGATCGAGAGGATGCCAACCGCCGGGTGCCGCTTCTCGATCACGTGTCGCAGCATGTTGAGGTGTGCGTTGTCCGGCACTCCGGGCTCGCGAATCCTTCTCACGGCCGCACGCACCGTCGCCTGCGTGCCGTCGATCGCCTCACCTTTGCCAAAGTCGAACTTGTAGCTCGGACTACGGCCCACCGCACGCCGCTCTCCGCTGAGCTTGATCCACTTAGCGTTGTCGGCTCCCTTGCCGACGTCGATCACAAGCTTCACCGGCCGCCCCCGGTAGGGGAAGCTCGCGTTCATGCGCGCGTAGCTCTCGCGCCGCCCGGTCAAGCCTTCGTGGCGGCCGACCACCAGCGGGGAGATGGTATCGAGCTTGATCCGGTCAATCGGCGTCAGCAGCGAGATGATCGCAAACGCATGCGGGATGAGATCCGCGATCACGCCGATGTCGGCGGCGGCGCCCACGAGCGGCTGTTCCTCGAGGATCTCGATGCGGATCTCTTCGACGGTGTCCAGGAAGTTGCGAAGGGTGCGCTCTTCGGTCAGTAGAAGCTGCAGTAATCGGACCTCGAGCTTGAAGTAATAGTGGTCGGCGGCGACGATCTCGACTCCACCTGACACGCCCTCGAGGAACTCTCGATACTCCTCCGGCGGAGCTCCGAGCGGCTTTTCGATCAAGACCACGTCACTCAGGTCGTAGTAGAGCTTGAGCGTCGGCAGGTGCGTGGCCGCGGGCGTTGCGATGTACGTGATCACGTACGAGCTCGACTCGAGCTCCGTCTCGAGCTGGGTGTGTGCCGGCGATCCGTGGCTGTCCCAATAGAAGGAATCGCCGTGCGACTTGACCTCCTCTTCTTTGACGCCGAGGCGGTCACGAGCTCCGGGTGATTCGTGCTCGACGACGTGGGTGCGGAAGTTGAAGAACTGCTTCAGCGTGAGCAAGTGCTGGTAGGCCTTCTGGCCCCACTGGCCGAAGCCGACGAGGACGAAGTCTTTCTGTAGGTGGCGCTCTTCCTCGGCGAGCGCATGGAGGCGCGCATTCTTGATCGCGACCGCGGCCTGCAGGGCTAGTGCCTGCGCGCGCTGCACCTCCTCCGGCGTGAAGGTCCGCCGGCGCTCGCGCTCGGCAAGGATGGCCGCGCCGATGGGCTGGCCGTCCGCAACGAGCGGCAGCGCGATGAGCGATCGCACTCCGAAAGCCTTGATGTAGGCGGGGTCGACCTGGCTCGAAGACGCGGTGTCGTCGACGACCACCGGCTCGCCCCGATCCAGCACGTCGAACAGAAACGATGGCTCCGAGCGCTCGGCGCGCTGACGCCGCCACAGGTCCTCGTTGTCCGACGCGGCGGCGCCGAACCAACCCTCACGATCTTCTTCGAGGAGCGCGATCTGGCAAAGCGATGCGTTAACGAGGCGCGCCAGGTTCTGTGCGACGAGCCTCAACGTCTGGTCGAGGTCGATCGAGCTTGCAATCGCCTTGCTCACGTCATTGACGAGCTCGAGCTGCTCGGCATGGCGCTGGGCCTCTTCATAGAGGTGAGCGGTCTCGACCGCAACGGCGATCTGAGCCGCCGCGGCGCGCAGGGCTTCCACCTGGCCCCAGTCCGGGCGCCGCTCAAAGGACCGGTGATATCCGACCTCCAGCACGCCGCTCGCCCGGCGGCTCTGGTCAGTGCCAAACGGCAGGAAGATGCGGATGAGGTCCTTGTGCCCACCCTTCTCGAACACTTCGCCGGCCAGCGTGAAGGGTGGGGTTTCGGACGAATGAGCCCGATCTTTCTCGCCGATCATGCACGCGAGCACCTGTCCCAGCACTGAGCCGTCGCTGCGGACGACAGGAACTTCGACCCATGTCGCCGGCACGGGTATGCCGCCCGTGATGACGTCGCTCCGGTCACCGGACGGCATCGGTCCGACGAGCACCGGCTGCCAGGTTCGCGCGACGTGCACGAGCACGTCGTCTTCGGCCAGCAGCCTGTCCTCCTCGAGCGCCCAGCGGGGAACGCGCGCGTGCGCCTGGCGCGGCCCGCTCGTCCTGGACGTCTCTGCCGCGTCGATCGCGGGCCCCGTCGCCGCGCCGGCGGCCATGCGGACCAGGACGCCGTCGTCCTCACCGTCCTCGAGCAGGTAGACCGTCGCGAAGTTGAAATCGAACTCCGGAACCTCTGCGTCCGTTAGGTGTCCGACGACCGCGTCGATGACCTGGTGGCGTGTCGAGCCGGGCTGCAGCATCGCGCTCGTCATGTCACCCAACGCGCCCAGCAGGCGGTTGCTGTTTTCGAGGTCGGCGATGAGCCGCTGGCTCGCAAGCGCGCCGCCGATCAGCTCGGCGCCCGCTTTCAGCATCATGTCGGTGGGCGGCGCGCGGCGCACCGTGGCAAGCCGGTCGCGGCTCAGCACGACGAGGTAGCCGTGCGGCTCGTCCGGATTTCCGAGCGCATACGTCGCGACCGGGTGCAGTTCGGCTTCGGCGGTCACAGCCGCGACGGATTTGCTGAGCGTTTCCTCCCAGGGGGTGGCCACGTCGGGGCGCTCGATGCGCACCGGGGCGGCGACACGGAGGTGCGCGGTCACGAGGTCGAGGCTCGTTCGCTGGTGGCCGAACTGGTAGATCGCCGCGCCGTCAAGGTTGCTCGCCATTAGCAGGTCGGCGAGCGCGATCGAGAGAAGGCGGCGCAACTCCTTGGCGTCGGTCTTGGCGTCACCCACGGGCGCGGTCAACATCGAAGTGAGGCGCGCGAGACCTTCCAGCGCGCTGCGTTCGGCTCCGGCCAGCACCGCCTGGACGACCGTGGCCGCGGCGGCTGCCCGCCGCTCGAGCTCTCTCAGCTTGGCGTCATCGGGCGCGTGGTCACGGGACCTGTAGTTGAGGTAAACCAGGCCGAGCAGCCGATCGGCGGCCACCAGGGGCAGGCCGATGGTCGACTGGACCTGGTAGCGGCGGATGAAAGTGCTGTCGATGTCCGCCGGCGCGTTTCTGGCGACGAGTCGCTGGCGGGTGACCGTCAGCCACACCGTGGACCCGTACTGGTGCACGCCCAGCTCGTCTGGCACCTTGCCCTGGTCGGCGTCCACCAAGTAGCGCGCCAGCTGCTCGCGCATGTCGGCCAGCGAGTCGAGGAGACTCTCCTGCGGCTGCCCCGTCGCAAACGGCGCGTAGTAGGTGTGCGTGGCTTCCTCGTAAAGGAAGATGGATACGATGTCGGCTCCCGACGCGTGCTGCAGGTCCGCGACCACGCCGCGAAGCACTGCCGACAGACCGGAGTTGGTTTCGACTTGGGGGCGCATCTAAAGATGGATTATCCGCGCCCGATATTCAGACGGACACGGTGGGTAAGCCTTGACGGCGAGTGGGAATTCGGTGCAGGCGACTCCCAGAGGTTCGATCGGACGATCACCGTGCCGTTCTGCCCGCAGGCAGCCCTGTCCGGCATCGGCGACCCAGCGCCCGGTGACGTCGTCTGGTACCGGCGCCGTTTCGACGCACCCGGCGCAGAGCGCCTGCTCCTTCATTTCGGGGCTGTCGACTATAGGGCGACGGTCTGGGTGAACGGGGAGGAGGTGGCGCGGCACGAGGGCGGGAACACGCCGTTCTCAGCCGACATCACCCGGGTGGCGGGCCGGCGGGGCAATGTCGTGGTGGTCCGAGCCGAGGATCCGCTGGCGGACAAGACCATCCCGCGGGGCAAGCAGCACTGGACGGCCACGCCCGAGTCGATCTTCTATACGGAGACGACGGGGATCTGGCAGACGGTGTGGCTGGAGCCGCTTCCCTCGCAAAGCATCGATGTCCTGAGGCTCGTTCCCAACCTGGACGAGGGGTCGGTGGCCGTGAATGTTCACGCTTCAGGGGAGGTCGACCTGATGGTCAGGTTCGACGGCCGCGAGCTCGCGAGGCGAAAAGGCAACGGCGTGATCGCCCTCGAGGACGTTCACACCTGGAGTCCCGAGGCTCCGCACCTCTACGAGCTCGAGGCCGTTCTCCGCGACGCCCGCGGCGCTGAGGTCGACCGTGTTGAGAGCTACTTCGGCCTGCGCACGATCGAGACGCACGACGGCAAGTTCTGGTTGAACGGAGCGCCCTACACCCAGCGGCTGGTCCTCGACCAGGGCTATTTCCCGGGCGGCCTGATGACCGCGCCGGCAGACGCCGACTTGCGCCGCGACATAGAGGTCGCCAAGGCGATGGGCTTCAACGGCGCGCGCAAGCACCAGAAGGTGGAGGATCCGCGCTGGCTTTACTGGGCCGACCGGCTCGGCTTTCTTGTGTGGAGCGAGATGCCGAGCTTCCACGAAGACTCGCCTGAGGCGCACCGCAGGCTCACCGCAGAATGGACCGAGGTTGTGCTGCGCGACCGGGACCACCCCTGCATCGTCGCCTGGGTCCCGGCGAACGAAAGCTTCGGACTCGGGTCAGACGCGGCGCCGTTTCTCGACGAGCTGCACCGCCTGACCAAGACGCTCGACCCGACCCGACCCGCGGTCTCCAACGACGGTTGGGAGCAGGCGACGACCGACCTGTGCACGCTTCACGATTACGGCTCTCCGGCCGAGCTGGCCCAGCGCTATAGGACCCTCGAGTCGGCGCTCGATCATCGCGCGCGGCCACGACCCGCCTACCTGCCGGGCTACTCGCACCGCGGTCAGCCGGTCATCGTCAGCGAGTTCGGCGGCGTCGCGCTGGCCGGCAGCGGAGGCTTCGGCTGGTCCGAAGCCAGGGACCCCGGGGAGTTGCTTAAGACGTACAGAGAGTTGGTCGAGGCGCTCATGGCCCCAGGACCCGTCGAGGGCTTCTGCTACACACAGCTCACCGACGTCGAGCAGGAACGCAACGGCCTCATGACCTTCGACCGCAAGCCGAAAGTAGACCCTGCAATGCTGCGCCCGATCACCCAGACACCGAAGCGCTAACCACTTCCCCCGCAGGGGGAAGTCGGCTCGCAGAGCCGGATGGGGGGCCGCTCCCCTTTGCTAAGCCGTGAGAGACCGACTCCGCGCAACAGTCCCCAGCCAGGCGGCGCTGGGTTTTGGATG
>JBGPYE010000241.1:0-3191 GCA_041493095.1 Candidatus Dormibacteraceae bacterium | reverse complement strand
GCCGTCGCGGATGACTTCGAAGACCGGCTGGCAAAGGCCGTCGGCGCGCTGAAGATCGGCAATCCGATGGACCGCGGAAACCAGGTCGGACCGCTTGCTCGCGCCGACCTGGTCGACGAGCTGGAGCGCCAGGTCACCGAGTCGGTGCGCCTCGGCGCCCGGACTTTGACCGGTGGAAAGAAGCTGGACGGCGGCGGCTATTACTTTCAGCCGACAGTGCTCACCAACGTCCGCCCAGGGATGCCGGCCTACCACGAGGAGACCTTCGGGCCCGTGGCGGCGGTGATCCGGGTCGAGGACGACGAGGACGCCCTGCGCGTCGCCAACGACACCGACTTCGGCCTGGGATCTGCCATCTGGACGGCGGACGTCGGCCGGGCCAAAAAGCTGGCGGAACGCGTCGAGGCCGGCCTGGTGTTCATCAACGGCATGGTCGCCTCGGACGCGCGTCTGCCGTTCGGTGGAGTAAAGCGCTCGGGCTACGGCCGCGAGCTGGGGTCGTACGGCATCAAAGAGTTCGTCAACATCCAGACGGTGTGGGTGGGCCCAGCTAAGACCTAGGCCACCTTCTTGCTCGCGCTGAGGCGCTTGCGAGCCAGCACCGAGTAGCTCTCGCGCAGGGCCTTGTCTGGATCAAAGCCGAGGCTTCGCGCCATCTCGGGCAGCACCGCCAACGGCCCCTCGAGCTCGACGAACCAACCGAACTCAAGCACGTCGAGGGTGACGGCGACGCCGTCGAGCGTCCACATGGCGCGGCGCTTTGGATAGGACCAGGCGACCTGGAAGCCAAGCTGCTGGAGAAGGTCCATCGTCGCGTGCGCGTCTGAAACGGCGATCTCAGTCTCCTCGCGGATCTTCACCCGGCCTTCGAACCTGGCCGGGCCTTTCGCGGTGAGAAACCCGCGCGGTCCTCCGTCAAGCACCCGAAGGCGAAGCGTCGTATCGCGCGTGGAAGCGCCTGGACCGTTGAAGCGGTAGTTCTCCTCGCGGTATCTCCCCTCGAGGTGGCCGCCGCGCTGTCGAAGAATTTCGCGGAGCTTCTTGTGGGCATGCGGGCCCGAAACTCGAAACTTCAACTCGCACTCGATGCTCCGATCACGGAGCTGTCGACTTTTGCGGCGACGTGCCATTGCGGGGACAGAGTATGCCTGGTGTGCCGGCACCGGCGGGTTTCCCAATCGCCTGAAACCGCGAGCGCCGGCACAGGAGGAAGAAAACCGAACGATCTACGCCGCGGTTTGCTTCCTGATCCGGTACAGAGAACTCACTACCGCCGTGCACTCGTCCTCGACGTAATCCAGGCCGGCGGCCTCGGCGATGCGGCGCGCCTCTTCAGAGCGGATGTCCAGCTGCAGCCACAGCGCCTTGGCGCCCAGCGCGACCGCCTGCCGAGCTATCTCGGGCGCGTCAGTTGCCGGCCGGAACACATCGACAAGGTCGATCTTCACGGGCACCTCGCTCAGCGAGCGATAGACACGCTCGCCGAACAGCGTGGTGGCGAACGGGTTGATCGGGATGATGCGGAACCCTCGCGCTTGCAAGCCGGCCGGCACTGAGCCGCCCGCCTTGTTTGGATCGCGTGATGCTCCGACGACTGCAATCGTGGTCGCCTGTTCGAGGATCTGGGCCGAGGATTTGCTCATGGCTTCACCAAATAGCAAGCGCGCCGGCGTTCGGCGTATTCCTCACGCACGCATGGGATTCGCGTCGCCCGCGTACACCCCAAGCAAGGGCTCGCCCGCGACGTAGCGCCGGATCTGCTCGCCGGCGAACCGGTACCCGCGCTCCCGCCAGCCTGCGACCGCGCCGCCGACGTGCGGCGTGATCAGAACGTTTGGCTCGCGCCACAGAGGGTGGTTGGACGGCAGCGGCTCCGGCTCTGTCACATCGAGGGCGGCGCGGATGCGGCCGGCATGCACAGCCTGGAGTAGGGCTTCGGTGTCGACGGTGCGGCCGCGGCCGGCGTTGACGAATAGCGCACCAGGCTTCATTCGAGCGAGGAAAGCGCCGTCGACAAGCCTCTCGGTCTCGGCCGTAAGCGGCAGCAGGTTCACCACCACGTCGGCCTGCGGCAAGAGCTCCGCGAGCGCCGACACCGGCTGCGCATCTTCGCGCGGGTGCTGCGCGACGCCAGTCACCAGCGCGCCAAACGGCGCCAGCCGAGCGGCAAGCGCCCGTCCGATCGATCCATGACCGAGGATGACCACTCTCTGGCCGTCGAGGCCCTTCACCGTGGAGGCATCACCGGCGCTGCGATCCCACTCACCGCGCCGCTGGTTTTCGAGGAACGAGGGGAGCTTGCGCTGCATCGACAGCATCGCGGCGACCACCCACTCCGCAACTGGGCCGTCATGGACGCCGACCGCTTTGCAAATGACCACGCCTTGCGGAACGCGGGGCTGAAGCCAGTCGACGCCGGCACTGAGCGCCTGCACGACTCGGAGGCGCGGCATGGCGGCAAACAATTGCGACAGGCGGTCGGCTGGTTCGAAGCTCAGCACCGCAAACTCGACGTCGGGCGTCGGGTCCGTGACGACCTCGACGCCCTCAGGCAGCGGCTCAAGCTCGCTCCGCTCGCCACCGTCAAGTACGAGAACTTTCAGCTGTTCTTAGGCCGCTTCGGACTTCGCCTTGGCGATCGGCTCGAGCGCGAACTCGAGCACCTCGCCCACTCGGCTCGCGAAGTGGAACGTCATCTTCTCGCGCACGCTCTGAGGCACGTCATCGATGTCCTTCTCGTTGCGCCGAGGAAGGATGACCTCCGTGAGGCCCATTCTGTGGGCTGCCAGCACCTTCTGCTTGACGCCGCCGATCGGCAGCACCAGGCCCTGCAGGGTGACCTCTCCCGTCATCGCGACCGTGCTGCGCACCGGCCGTCCGGTCAGCAGGCTCACAATCGCGGTCGTCATCGTCACGCCGGCCGACGGGCCATCCTTGGGCACAGCGCCCTCGGGCACGTGGATGTGGAACGACTTGTCGGCCGCCCCTTTCTCGATGTTCAACTCGTCCGTGTGGGAGCGGACGTACGACAGCGCGATCTGTGCCGACTCCTTCATCACGTCGCCCAGCTGGCCGGTGAGGATCACGGTGCTTCCGTGCCCGTTGCTATCGGTCGCCGCGGCCTCGACGAAGAGAACATCTCCGCCTGTGCCGGTGACGGCAAGGCCTGTTGCAACGCCGGGCACGGCTGT
>JBGPYE010000245.1:0-3095 GCA_041493095.1 Candidatus Dormibacteraceae bacterium | reverse complement strand
CTGCGTCCTCCGGTTCCGCAGAACGAGCCGCTCCCGTGCGTCGGAAAGATCGCGAGGTCGTCCGGCAACCCGCGCAGCCGAACCTGCAGTGTGCGCAGCGCCTCGAGCGCGAGGTGGACCGCGAGGTGAGGACCGAAGAGGTCCGTGCGCGCGATCGCGCCGATCATGACCGCGCCCCCGGAGAACAGCGCCCGCGGCCGCTCGCCTTCGAGCACCAGGTAACTCTTGTGGTCGGGTGTGTGACCTGGCGTGTGAAGCGCGCGGAGCGTCAACCCGCCGAAAGCGAGCTCCTGCCCAGCATCCAGCCCGCCAATCTCGGTCCCAGCCTCGGCGGCAAGCTCTCCCCGGCCGGAGGCGAAGTCGTTGTGCAGATGAGTGTCGAGAGCGTGGGTCAGCTTGATGCCCAGCCCTTCGGCGCGCGTCAGGTACCCGTCGACATCGCGATACGGATCGACGACCAGCCCGACCCCGTGGTCCTGGTCTACAAGTAGGAAGCTTGCGTTGCCGAGCTCAGTCGCAGGAAAAGCTTCGACGGCGAACATCAGCGATCACCCGAAGGAAATCGGAGCGGTAGTAAGGAGGACCCAGATCGTAACTAGCGTTACAGCCACCGCACCGCCGTAGAAGATCACCTGCGCGGGCACTGTCTTGGCGGCCTTCACACCGACGTCGACGAGCAGGTAGCGCAGGCGGTGCGCGAAATGGAAGAACGGCACCGCGATCAAGACCAGCAGGTACAGCTTGACGATCGGGTTGCCCAGGAAGCTGACCCACGTGTCGTAGTGGCGGTCCACCACCGGCACGATGTTCAGGGGCCCGAGGATCCCCTGCACAAGGATGTGCACAGGGATCAGCACGGCCGCGATCACGCCGCCTTGCGAGAAAAGGAACCACCAGAAGAGGTGCGCGTACGCGGGTCGGGGCTTGTGGTCTGTCATCGTCCGAAACCGATCAGCACGGCGGCGATGACGATCGAAGCCAGCACCCACACGGCCAACATCGATGCCGTGATCAGCCTCGACGGCAGTGGTTGGTCGAGGACTTTGATACGGATGATCACGCCCGAGAGCTTGAGGAAGGTGACGCTGTGATACAGAGAGAACGCGAGGCAGATCACGCTGAAGACGACAAACCCGGGCGAGCTGTGCGGCACGTAGCCGGACGCACCGTCCCCCGCCCGCTTGATCTCGACCAGCAGCCACAGCAGCCAGATCGCCAGCGGCAGGGCGGTGAACTCGCGAACCATGTAGAGGAAGTAGTGCCGCTTTCGCACCCACCATCCGGCGGGCATCGACCACCGGTAGCTGCGGGTCCCGGCGGGGGCAGACGCCTGGGCCGGCGCCCTCATCAGTCTCGGTTTCCGTACGGGAGCACGAAGCGCATCGTGGTGTCGAGCTTCGTCTGCTGGATCGCCTTGGCCGGGTCGACGCCCTTGGGGCAGACCACTGAGCACTCGCCCACGAAGCTGCACTCCCATACCCCCTCGGCGTCCGCCAGCATGGGTAGGCGCTCCTTGAGACCCTGGTCACGCGAGTCGAGGTTGTACCGGCGTGCGAGCGCCATTGCCGCAGGGCCGAGGAACTCGTTGTTCAAGCCGTACACCGGACAGGCCGCGTAGCAAAGCATGCAGTTGATGCACTGACTGAACTGGCGGAACTCGTCGATTTGTGACGGCGTCTGCAGGTGTTCGCCTGCCCCAAGCGGGATCTCCTGCTTGCGGACGATCCACGGCTTGACGGACTTCAGCTTGTGCATGAAGTCGTCCATGTCGATGATCAGGTCGCGGATGATCGGAAAGTTGTTTAGCGGCTCGACGGTCACGGGACGCGGCCAGTAGTCGCGTAGAAAGGCGTTGCACGTCAGCTTCGGCGTTCCGTTGACCATCATTCCGCAGCTGCCGCAAATTCCCATGCGGCAGGACCAGCGATAGCTGAGGCTGCCATCGACATAGGACTTGATGTGGTTGAGAGCGTCCAGCACCACCATGCTCTCGTCGGCGAACGGGATATCGTAGGACTGCAAATGCGGCTTCTGATCCTTATCGGGATCGAACCGTGTCGCCTTGATGGTGATGCGCTTTTCGACCAAATGCTTATCCCCTAGTAAGTCCGAGCCTGCGGTTTGAAGGTCGTGATGCGGACGTCTCGGTAGTCCAAACGCGGGCGCCCGCCGTCGCGCTTGAACGCCACGGTGTGTTTCAGATACTTCTCGTCGTTTCGCTCCGGGAAGTCGCGGCGGGAGTGGGCGCCGCGAGACTCCTCACGAGCAAGCGCCGACACCGCGATGACCTGTGAGATTTCGAGCATGTAGTCCAGCTCCAGGGCGGCTGTGAGCTCGGTGTTGAAGGTGCGGCTCGAGTCCTCGACCTTGAGTTGAGCGAAGCGCTCCCGAAGGACCCCCAGCTCCTGGATCAGCTTTTCCAGTCCCTCCTTCGTCCGGAACACCCCTGCGCCCGCATCCATCTCTCGCTGCAAGTCATAGCGAATGTTGCCGAGGCGCTCATGTCCTTCCTTCTTTTCGAGGTACTCGACCTCGACACGCCGGGCCTCGTCCCACAGCATCGCGTCGATTGGGTTGGCGGCGATCGGTTTGGCCGAGCCGGCATAGTGGGCGGCAGCGCGGCCTGCCGCGGCTCCGAACACGAGGCATTCGGAAAGCGAGTTGGAGCCCAGGCGGTTGGCGCCGTTCAGCCCGACATTGGCGCACTCGCCGGCGGCATAGAGGCCGAGGATCTCGGTCGCGCCCGAGATGTCGGCGTCCACCCCTCCCATCATGTAGTGCATCACGGGCCGAACCTGGAGCGGCTCGTGGACAATGTCGATGCCGACGAACTCACGGCCCAGCTCGCGCATGAACGGCAGCTTGCGATCGATCAGCTCTTCGCCGAGATGCCGAACGTCGAGGTGCATGTACTTGCCATGCGGCCCCTCGAATCCGCGGCCCTCCTCGAACTCCGTGGTCATCGCCCTCGAGATGATGTCGCGGGGACCCAGCTCCATCTTGTTGGGGACGTAGCGCTTGAGGAACCTCTCGCCGTCCTTGTTGGTGAGGTAGCCGCCCTCGCCGCGCACCGCCTCGGTGATGAGGATGCCCGT
>JBGPYE010000222.1:0-3545 GCA_041493095.1 Candidatus Dormibacteraceae bacterium | reverse complement strand
CAGCATTAACACTTCGCCGGCGTTCATGAACGCCTTGATCAGTGTCCGTCTGGTCAGTTGGCCTCCGCCGTATGAGTCCGTGCGCCACTCTGTGTTGGCGCGGTTGCCTGACGCACCGCTCGGCCAGAGGTTCGCGCTGCCGGCCGCGTAGGCGTTTTGCAATCCGAACCCCGCGAGAAGAAGCAGGAGGACCGGCCACCCGAACAGGGCGCGGCGTCGGGATTTACGCAAGGACTGCGCTGACCAGCAATCGTTGGGTATTGGTCTGGGTCAAAGGGTTCCACACCCCCGTGCAGGTGATCAATGTGAGGGTGGCGACAGAGCTTGGTTCGAACAGAGACGCGATCCGCGCGTTCGCGTCCACGATGGTCTTGCCAGTTACCTTGAAGCGAACCGTGCCGCCATCGGCGCGCACCACTGTTATCTCGTCACCGGCCCGAACCTGGTTCAGGTGGGTGAAGACCGCGTCGCCCGTCCACCAGTTGACGTGTCCGTTGATCAATGCGTTGCCGAGCTGACCGGGCGCGGGGCCGAGTCTGTACCAAGCGACGTCGCGAAAGTTCTTGGGGATGTCCATGTTTCGATTGGCGTCGAGTCCACGGGCCTCCACAGCGGCGTCGACGTTGAGACGCGGGATCAGCAGCCGGGCCGGCGTCGGATCGACGATATGGATCCGCGCAAGGCTCGTCGGCCGAGGCAGGCTCATCGACATCGGCGCGACCTGAGTCTGGCTGGGCTCGGCAAAGACCTGGGTCCGCACAGCGACGACCGTGTAGCTTCCGGCCGCGGTGGTCAGGCAGAGGCTGAGGATCAGTAACCGCCTGAGCATGCTGGCGCGGATTCTAGAGGTCGGTAGCTTAGAAGTCTTCTCGACCCATGAAATGGTCGAGCACCCCGGGCCTGGCGAGCTCGTACAGGGCGATGCGATGACCGCTGGGAGTCACGAACGAGGAGCAGGGCCCCATCGGAATCTCGAGGCTGTGCTGCTTTTTCACCCCGCGCTTTTTCAGCTCGGCGGTCGCCTTCTTCAAGTCGCCGACCCTGTAGATGTAGATCGGGCGATCTCCTTCGAGGTGGTCGGTCAGCAGGACGTGCGGCGGGCCGCCCGTGAGCTCGACCATGGCCACGCGTGCTCCCATCCCCTCCACCGCAAAGCCGAGCCGTCCACCAAGCACGTCGACGAAGTAGCGCGCGTCCGCGGCGACATCGCTGCTGGGCGTGTAAAGGTAGTCGAGCTGCTCGAAGGGGTTCATGACAGCGAGAAGTCGGTGGTCACCTCGACCCCATGCCGAAGGGTCTGGAGGGTCGAGCAGTAGCGCTCCGCGCTCGACAGGAGTCTTTTCGCGCGCTCGGGGTCGACACCGTCCTTGACCTTCAACTGCGTGTGCATCTCGATGCCCGTCGCGCCAACAGGTGCGTCGCGATCGGTGGCCATCGTGCCACGGAAATCCCAGTGGATGCGAACGTCGACGTGTACGGACTCGAGCTCCATTCCCATGTTCGCGGCGACGGAACGCAGCGTGCTCTCCTCGCAGATAGCCAGCGCGCTCGCCAGAATGTCGCCCGAGCACGGCGTGTCTCCAGCGCCGCCAGCGGCTGGATGAAGGCCGGCGCGGATCGTCACCTCCGGAAACTCGGTTGGTGCGACTGTGCAGTGACGAGGATCCGATAGGTCGCTGGGCACGCTCTGGGCCGCGGTCACGACCAGCGCGGAGCTGGGGTCTGACCGGTACTTCTCTTTCAGCGGGGCCTGGACGCTTTTGAGGTCGGTGGTATAAGGCATCAGCACATTGTCCTCATGCTCGGTGAGTACCGGAGGCTCGACCGGAGGGCCAGTCGCCGGATCTTCGGCGAGGGCCCTCCGGCCGACCCTCGCCGCTACGATGCTGCTCGGTTGAGTCTCTTGGCGCTGGCTCCGCTGGTCGCGGCCTGTGCGTTCGGCCTGATCTCAGGCTTCAACGACGGCGGGAACCTCCTTGCGTCATTCACGTCGGGCCGCGTCATAACCCCCCCTATGGCCGCGGTCTTGCTGCTGATCAGCCTGGCGGGCCCCCTCGTCCTGGGCACCGCCGTCGCGCGGACGATCGGCACGAACGTCATCGACCTGGGCGGGCAGGGCGAGCTCGGCTATGTGCTGATCGTGGTGTCGCCTCTATCGGTCGTCCTGCTGTCGTGGCGCTTCGGCATTCCGACGAGCATGACCCTCGCCCTTGTCGGAGGCATGCTCGGCTGGACTCTCGCTTCAGGTGGTCGGTCCGAGATCCATTGGGGAGGCGTCGCTCGCGTCCTGATCGGGATGCCGGTGTCGGTGCTGGGCGGGGGGCTGCTCGCCCTCGCCATCTACTGGGCGATTCGCAGGCTCCTGGGCACGCACGCACATGCCTCTTTGCTTAAGCTCGCGCGGTTCCAGCTTCTGACCGCCGCCATTCAGGCGTTTGCATACGGGGCCAACGATATGGAGAAGTCCGTCGGCCTGATCGCGGTCGGCCTTTCTTTTGCGAACCATCAGCAGGTGTCGTTTGCGAGTCCGCTGCCTATCATTGGCGCATTCGGATTTTTTTACGTGGGTGCGCTTGTCGGTGGTTGGCGCGTGGCTAGCCGCATTGGGTTCGGTGTGTTGAAGGTCCGCCCTGTGCAGGCGCTTGCGCAGCAGCTCGCCTCCGGAAGCGTGGTCGCAGTGCTTGCGGCGGGCGGCGCGCCGGTCAGCATGACCCAGACCATCGACGGCGGCCTGGTCGGCGTTGGGGCGGCGCAGCGTGCCTCCTCCGTGCGGTGGGGAATCGTTCGCGAGCTGCTTTTCAGCTGGCTGTTGACGCTGCCCCTCGCAGTTATCGTCGCTGCAGCTCTGCATTTTTCGGTCAGGATTGCGGGCGTGGCACCATGAGCATCGGACGCACCTTCAAAGCGCTTGGCAGGTCAAATGACCGGCGGTTCGTCCAGCTCCTCTCCGAGCAGGCCGACCTGACCATTCTTGCGCTGCAGTCGCTCGAGAAGTTTGGCCGCCAACCCACTGCGAACGACGCGTTCATCGAAGAGATCAAAGACATCGAGCGCGAGGGCGACGCCAAGCGAAGGATCCTGATCGACGAGCTCGCCCACACATACGCGACGCCTTTTGACCGCGAGGATCTCTTCGCTCTCTCGCGCGCCATCGACGACATCCTGGATGCCGCGAACGAGACCGCGATCGAGCTCTCGATCTACAAGATCGAGCCTCCGGAGGGACTACACGAGATGGCCGTCGTGCTCGTCGAAGGCGCTCGTCACATCCGCGCTGCAGTTGGCGAACTGCTAGACCATCCTGGAGTCGCCTCCGAGCACGCGGTCAGGGCCAAGCGCTCGGAGAACAGGATCGACAGCCTCTATCACCAGGCTGTAGGCCACCTTTTCGACAGCGGAGAAGAGATCAGCCTGATCCTCAAGTCAAGAGAAATCTACCGGCACATCAAGAACTCAGCCGACCGCATCGATCGCGCCGCCGACGACATCTCCGTCATCGTCATCAAACGCAGTTGAGCTTATCCCCTCCCCCGCAGGGGGAGGGT
>JBGPYE010000171.1:0-4659 GCA_041493095.1 Candidatus Dormibacteraceae bacterium | reverse complement strand
CTACTTCAAGGAGACGGCGATTCCAGTCGCATGGGAGCTGGTCACCAAGGTGTTCAACATGCCGGTAGACCGTCTCCGGGTGACCATTCACCCGACTGACGACGAAGCTCACGGAATCTGGATGCAGCAGCCTGGCGTGCGTGCGGAACACATCACGAGGCTTGAGGACAACTGGTGGGGCCTCGGCGCGGGGCCGTGCGGTCCTGACTCCGAGATCTGGTGGGATCGTGGCCGCGAAGTGGGTTGCGGCGGCGGGGACTGCGTCCCGGACCACTGCGATCGCTTCACCGAGTTCTGGAATCTCGTCTTCCCGCAGTACGACCAGCACGGACCGATCGCCGGCACATCAGGCGAAGCGGTCCGGCGTGGAGTGGCGGACGGCAGCCTCGTACCGCTCGCTCGCCCGGCGATCGACACCGGGATGGGACTCGAGCGCATCAGCTACATCCTCCAGGGCAAGACCAACGTCTTCGAGACCGACCTGTTCCATCCGATCATCGACAGGATTCGCAGCCTTTCGGAAAAGCCGTCCACATTTTCAGAACGAATCGTGGCCGACCACGTTCGCGCGGCATGTTTCGTCATGGCGGATGGCGTCACGCCCAGCAACGAAGGGCGCGGGTATGTGCTGCGCAGACTGATCCGCCGGGCCACTCTTCACGCCGAGCGTTTGGCGATGCGCTCGCCGGTCGATCAGCTGGTCGACGATGTCGTCGCGGTGATGAACCAGCCTTACCCCGAGCTCAAATCTCAGGCGGAGCTGATCCGGTCCGGAATCAATCAAGAGGCGGCTCGATTCCAGCGCACTCTTCGCGAGGGCATGGAGCACTTCGAGCGCATCGTCGCGCAGCATCCCAAAGTCATCGCTGGGTCTGACGCTTTCAAGCTGCATGACACGTATGGCTTTCCGATCGATCTGACTCGCGAGCTCGCGCAAGAGCGTGGGCTCCAGGTCGACGAGGAAGGCTTCAAAGCCGCGATGGCGGCGCAAAAAGAGCGTTCACGACGCGAGCTTCCGCGCGGTTGGTCGACTGCAAAGGAGCTTCCGAAGTCGGAGTTCACCGGCTACAGCGAGCTGACGACGCAGACGTCCATCGTCGCTATGCGCAAAGACGGCAAGCCCGTCGACCGGGCGGCCGAGGGTGAGGACGTCGAGGTGTTTCTCGCACGCACTCCTTTCTATGCGGAGTCGGGCGGGCAGATCGGTGACACCGGCACGATCACGACTGAAAGCGGTCGCATGCGCGTGGAAGACACGCAAAAGCCCTCTGATGGCGTGATCGCTCATCTGGGTTCCTTGGTCACCGGTGAGCTCAAAGTCGGCGAAGCAGCGACAGCGGCCGTGGATGCCGGGCGTCGCCGGCAGATCGCGCGTCACCATTCAGCGACCCACCTGCTGCACAAGGCACTCCGCGAAACCCTCGGCGAAAAGGTCATGCAGAAGGGTTCATGGGTGGGGCCCGACCACACGACATTCGACATCCCGTTCGACCGGCCGACCAGCAAGGACGAGCTCGCCAGCATCAATCGCCGCGTGATGGAAAAGGTGCGCGCCGCGCTGCCGTTCCACGAAAGCCAGAAGTCTTACAAAGACGCCGTCGCACAGGGCGCCATGCACCTGTTCGATGAGAAGTACGGAGACGTCGTCCGGGTCGTGTGCTTCGGCGACTGGACGTGCGAGCTGTGCGGTGGCACTCATGTGACCAATACTGCTGACATCGGCACCGCCGTGATTCTTTCCGAGTCCAGCATCGGCTCTGGCCTGAGGCGCATCGAGATGCTGGTCGGAGAAGCCGCCGGCGAGCTCGTGCGTCGTGACCGTGAGCTGCTGACGGAGCTCGCGCGCTCCTTCAACACGACTCCGGAGCAGGTGCCAGCGCGGGTTCAGGCGCTTCGCGCTCAGCTCAAAGAGATGGAGCATCGATTGAAGGCGCTGTCGGAAGAGCTACGTGGGGCGAAAGTCAAGGGCGCCGACGGCATGCAGGTCAAACAAGGCAAAGTACCGTTTGTGACCGAGACCGTGAACGCCTCCAGCCCCTCGGAGCTTGCGGCCTATGCCGACCGATATATGGATGCGGTGAAGTCCGGCGTCGTAACCGTTGTGGCCGGCGACATGTTTGTCATCAAGGTGTCCAAGGACCTCACGAGCGAATACGATGCCGCGCGGCTCGCCGGACTCCTCGGCACGGGCGGCGGCCAGAAGCATCTCGCGCGCGGCAAGCTGAATGTCCCCGCAGACCAGGCGTTCAAGCGCCTCGAGGAAGTCCTCGGAGGCGTGCCCCAGTGAGCAAGTTCAAGTTCTTGCGCAAGCGAAGCGAGTACTACCGCCACTTCACCGTGCTCGACATCGGGACCGATCTGATCAAAGTCCTGGTCGTCCGGCGCGAAGGGCCGGATGGAGAGGTGTTGGGAGTGGGGCGCGAACCGCAGGCCCCGGCAGCCATGTCGGGTGGCGCGATCGCCGACCTCGAATCGGTGATCCAGTCCTGCAACCGCGCGCTCGAAGCTGCAGAAGACATGGCCAAGACCGTGCCCGGCCAGGTCGTCGTCGGCATCGCCGGCGAGCTGATCAAGGGCTTCTCGTCGACGATCGCATACCCCCGGGAAAACTCCAAGGCGCGCGTGCGCTCGAGCGAGATCTCCACGATGCTGCAGATGGTCCAGCGCCGCGCGCTGCGCGAAGCGCAGCACCTGCTGGAGATGGAGCGCAGCTACGGGCAGCTCGAGGCTCGGCTGGTTCATTCGGCGATCACCAACGTGCGCGTCGACGGTTACCCCGTCACGAACCCTGTCGGCTTTACGGGCAAGAACCTCGAGGTCACGGTCTTCAATACGTTCGCGCCGATGACCCACATCGATGCGATCGAGACCGTCGTGCGAGAGCTCGACCTCGAGCTGGCCGCCGCGGTCGCCCAGCCCTACGCGCTCGCGCGAGCGTGCGCCAGCGAGGAGACGTGGGCGGAAGGTGGGATCTTCGTCGACGTCGGAGGCGGCACCACCGACGTTGCGCTGATCCGCGATGGCGGGGTCGAGGGCACCCGGATGTTCAATCTCGGTGGACGCGCGTTCACCCGGCGCCTTGCGCTCGCCTTCGGCCTGAGCTACGAGGAAGCCGAAGCGCGCAAGCTCCGCCACTCCGAGGGCCTGCTTTCCGCTGACCAGCACCGGCAGGTGTCGGAGCTATTGAGCGCGGATGCTGAGGTCCTGCTCCAGGGCCTGGCGTTGAGCATCAAGGAGCTGTCGCGCGGCGAGCGGCTGCCCACGAGCATCTTCTTGTGTGGAGGCGGCAGCCTGCTGCCCGAGCTCACGCTCGAGATGGTGAAGAACAACTGGGCCGCGGGCCTTCCGTTCCCGCGCGAGCCTCGGATCCGTCACCTAGTACCCCCAGATGTGCGTAATCTCACGGACTCCACAGGACAGCTTTCGAGCCCTCAGGACATCGCGCCCATGGGCCTTGCGAATCACGCTCTTCGAACTGAAGCCGAAGAGCGGGACACGGTGAATACCGTCATGCGCAGGGTCCTAGGCGGTATAAAGGTCTGAACAGACCCCCAGGAGACTTGTAAACGCTATGGCAACGAACCCAATTTACGTCGAAACAGAGGAGGAGATCCCGGAGGTCGTCGAACGCCTCCGCCGGTTCAACGGCGAGGACACGATGCTGGTCCTGCCGATGCGCTCACGCATCGGACAGAGCCGCTTCAACTTCCAGCTCCTGCGCAACTACGCGGCCCGACTTGGCAAGCGCGTGACCGTCGTCTGCGATGACCCTGCCGTGCAGAAGATGGCGTCGGAAAGCGGCTTCGCGGTGTTCGGCGCCGTCGGACCCGAGGGCGAAGGAATCGTTTCCGAGGCTGAGGCCGCGCCTCCGGCGGAGCGTTGGTGGAAGAAGGTGCGCGCCGCTCCGACGACCCACGTCGGCATCGCCGCGCCCAAGAAGCTGCTGTCAAAGAGTGCGACCGAGCTGAAGCCGGGCCGCTTCCTGCTGTACGTGACGGCCGCGACGCTGCTGCTGGTCGGGCTCTTCGGGGCGGCCATCTACGTGCCGTCCGCCTCGGTCACTCTGGTCGCGCAGGCCGCCCCATTCACCCAGAAGGACGTCGAGATCCCGGCCTCCCCAGGCAAGGGGACGATCCACGTGCGGTCGGTGGTGATCTCGCGCTCGAACTCGCAGGGCTTCAAGACGACGGGCTCGATCGTGGTCCCACTGGCCCCAGCGGGCGGTGCAGTCACTTATTCGAACGCTTTTGCGCCGCCTAAGCCAGGCGCTTTTGGCTATGGATCGCCTGGCATTCTCATTCGTCGCGGGCAGCGATTGATGAACACCAATGGGCTGGAATTTGCACAGAATTCGGCTGACGTGATTGTCCCGTGGCAAAAGACAGTTGATGTCAACGTGATCGCGGTGGTGGCAGGTTCCGCTGGCAACGTTGGCTCCAACACCATCACAACCATTGTCGGCAACACATATGACCCAAACAAGCTGTCCGTAACCAATGGTCAGGCAACCGGTGGCGGGACCGACCCGTCGACCACTCCGCAGATGACGGAAGCTGACTTTGATGCTGGGCGAGCACAGCTCGAGCAGGAGCTTCGCCAGAGCATCGCCCAGACGCTGGTCGGTTCCGGCCAGCCTGGCGAGAAGCTGAGCGAGACCAT
>JBGPYE010000021.1:0-10277 GCA_041493095.1 Candidatus Dormibacteraceae bacterium | reverse complement strand
TTCATAGGCCGCAGCCACAGCCTCGCTCGTTCGCGCCACCTCGCGCACGCCCAGCACCTCAGCGCCGTACCATCCGAGCTTTGCCGTGACCGCATTGCGAAACAGCTCGCGCGCCTTCGGCTTCAACCTTTCTGTCGCGACGACGAAGGTCTTGAGCGGACGGAACTCGAGCAGCTCGACCACGGGACCCTGTTCTCGGCTGATCTTCTCGGCAGCTTCGATCAGGCTGCCGGGGACCGCCACAGGCGTCACCTTGCATCCTGCGACCTCCTCGCCCTCCGCCACCGCCTGGCCGTCCATGAGGGTGAAAACGGAGATGTACCCGAGCGAATTGATCGCGTCGACCGCGTCCGCTCGAACCCGGACCAGGCCGCGATGCCGGGCGATCAGGCGAGCCTGGCTCTGCACCGGTCGCTGCGCCTCGAGGCCCGGACCCGCAAGGGCGTCGGCCAGGCGCCGGGCCGCTTCGTCCTCATGAAGATCGCCCAGTTCGAGCTCGACAAGGTGTACCTCGCGCGCTTGCCGGACTCGCTCGAGGTGCCGGCCGCCGAGCACGGTCCCCTTGCGCAGGTCCGGGCCCAGGTCGTGAACCAGCACGCGCCCGTCGACGTCACGCCCTTCGGCGGTAGCTCCATTCAACCGAATCGCTTTCACTTATTGAGAGGATAGGTTCGGAATGGATTCAACAACGGTCCGGCTCTACAACACGTTCACACGACAGAAGGACGAGCTGCGGCCGCTGCGCGAAGGTGTCGTGCGCATCTACTCGTGCGGCCCGACTGTCTACCGGTACGTGCACATTGGAAACCTGCGCACCTTCATGCTGCCGGACCTCTTGCGGCGCAGTCTCGAATACCTCGGTTACAAGACCGAGCAGGTGATGAACATCACCGACGTCGGTCACCTCACCGACGACACGTTCGACCGCGGCGAGGACAAGATGCTGGTCTCCGCACGCCTGGAGAGCAAGTCTCCAGAGGAGATCGCCGCGCACTACACCGCCGCATTCAAGGAGGACGCCGCCAGGCTCAACATCCGCCCGCCGGCGAGGTACCCGCACGCCACGCACTACATCCCACAGATGATCGAGCTGATCGAAAAGCTGATTGCGCGCGGCCACGCTTACGAAGTCGGCGGGACGGTGTACTTCGACATCGCCAGCTTTCCGTCCTACGGCAAGCTGTCTCGAAACAGCCCCGACAAGCTGCTCGCCGGTGCGCGTGGCGAGGTCGATCCGCGAAAGCGTCATCCGGGCGACTTCACGCTCTGGAAGGCGGCGGGCGAACACCGCCTGCAGGTGTGGCCGAGCCCATGGGGGCCGGGCTTTCCGGGATGGCACATTGAATGCTCGGCGATGTCGATCTCACTCCTCGGTGAACGCTTCGACATTCACACGGGCGGCGCCGACAACGTCTTTCCGCATCACGAGGCGGAGATCGCACAGAGCGAAGGCGTGACCGGTCATCGCGTGGTGAGCCTGTGGATGCACGGCGGCCTGCTGATGCTCGCGGGCGCGCGGATGGCGAAGTCCGCGGGTAACTTTTTTCGTGTCACCGAGCTGGAAGAGCAGGGCTTCGACCCGCTCGCGTTTCGCTATCTCGCGCTGCAGGCAAAGTACCGCACGAAGCTGAACTTCAGCGTCGAGGGCCTGGCCGGGGCCGACCGCGCGCTGAGGCAGCTGCGCGAACGAATCGCGGAGTGGTCGAAGGTTGCTCGTGCCGAGGACCGGGCAGCCGCGAGCTACGAAGCGCGTTTTCGTGCGGCTCTGGCCGACGACCTGGACCTGCCGGTGGCGATGGCGCTGGTCGCCGAGCTCGCCCACAGCGACATCGCGCCAGGCGTCAAGGCATCCCTGCTTGTCTCGTGGGATCGGGTGCTGGGACTCGACCTCGACCGCGCTCAACCCGAAGGCTCGCTGCCCAAAGGCGCGGCCGCCCTGCTCGAGACACGCGCAAAGGCGCGTGCGGCCAAAGACTTCGCGACCTCAGACCGCCTGCGCAACGAGCTGGCGGCACTCGGGGTCACCGTCACCGACACGGCCGAAGGCCAGAGCTGGCGACTCGGCGCGATGCGGCGCTAAGCGCTCAAAAAACAAATGTGGGACCGAACCTTGCGGCCCGGCCCCACGCGAGGAAGGGGTTTTTAGCTAAGCCAGGTCATTGCTGCGGGGGGATCGACGAAACCATCAGGGCGTTCGGCTGGTCGGTCGGCTCCCGGTCCGAGGAGGTCAACGGCTGCGGGTTCTGGCTCTTGCTCGCGCCCTGGCCGTGGGTCTTGTCTTTGGCGTGACCGTTGGCGTTGCCATTGCCGTTGCCATTGCCGTTCTCGCGCGCGGCGCTTGCCTTGTGCGCGTCGCTGACCGCCTTGCCGTGCTGATTGGCAAACTGGCTGACGCACTGGCCGATGCCGTGAATGCCGAGGCGCGCAGCGCTGGCCTTACAGTCGGCCACCTGCTGGGTCACCTGCTGGCCCCAATCGGCCGGGTTGACGCTGCCTGTGATCGCGACCTCCGTGGCCGCCAACGCGGCCGTCGTCGCCATCGCCGCGACTGCAAACCCGGTTGCGATCTTCAGTCCAATTGCGACTCCAGCGCCGCCCAAAAGCTTTTTCATTCTTCCTCCTGAAGGTATGGCTCTCCGAGCCGGGATCTGGCGCGCCGTCATCGGATCGAGGATCCGATGCAGCTCGTACTCCAGCTCCCGATCGAATTCGTTTACGTCTGACATGTCGGGAAAACAAACGCACGCCTAGGCGGGATCAACCATTTTTTCTTGCCGGGAGTAGGACATCGTCGCCTGGAGGCGCCTGCGGCCGGTCCCCAGCCGAGAGGCGACAGTAGCTTCGGGGACGCCGAGGGAGGCTGCAATCTCCCGGTTGCTGTACCCGTGGTAGTGGCGCAGGACCAGCGCGGCCGCCTGCTTGGTGGGGAGCTCCCGCAGAGAACGCAGGAGCGCAGATTGCTCGGCCAGCGTGGAGGGATCGGGCGGCGGGGCGGGCCGGCCCAGGCGCCTGACCAGCTCCCCAGCCTGGCGTAGGCGATACCGCCTGCGGTCCGAGACCGCCACGTTGATCGCGATCCGGTGCAGCCAGGCTTCGACCGGAGCGTTCGGCCTCCACGAGCCCCAGTTCCGGTATGCCCGCTCGAAGGTGTCCTGGGTGCAGTCCTCGGCCGTTGCCGGGTCTCCGAGCAGGGTGATCAAAGTGCCCAGGATCCTCCGGTACGTGTTCCGGTAGAGCCGCTCGAAGTCGGCCTCTGATCCGGGCGCGTACCGTTCGCTTGACTCCGAACGAATGTTCGTCTAACCTCCCAAGCGCGGCATGTCCAGCTTCCCGTCATTCAACGCGGACGACTTCCAAGGGGAGATAACGCTGGACCACGTGATTCCTGAAGCCTCAGCCACTTTTTCCTCGCTACCGATGGATCTTCGCCCCGAGCTAGTCGCCGCCCTGGCGCGGCGCGGAGTCGAACGGCTCTACTCCCACCAGGCCGAAGCCTATGCCGCAGTGCGAAGGGGGCGTCACCTGGTCGTGGTAACTCCAACCGCAAGCGGAAAAACGCTCTGCTACAACCTCCCCGTCCTGCAGCGCCTGCTCGAGAACCCGGAGAAGCGGGCCCTCTACTTATATCCGACCAAGGCGCTTGCGCAGGACCAGCTGGCGGAGCTGAGCGCGCTCAAGCACGGCCTGCCGATCGAGCTGCGAGTCGACACCTACGACGGCGACACTCCTCCTGGCCGCCGCACCGCGATCCGCGAAGGCGGGCACGTTGTGATGACGAACCCGGACATGTTGCATGCCGGCCTCCTGCCGCATCACACGAGGTGGCGTCGCCTCTTCTCAAGCCTGGATTTCGTGGTCATCGACGAGCTACACACCTATCGCGGGCTCTTCGGAAGCCAGGTCGCCAACGTCATCCGGCGCCTGAAGCGAATCTGCGCGTTCTACGGGTCCTCGCCTACCTTCATCTGCGCGTCGGCGACGATCGCGAACCCGCTCGAGCTGGCAAAGCGATTGCTCGAGGAAGAGAACGTCGAGCTGGTGGAACGCAGCGGCGCTCCGCGCGGCGAGCGCCGGCTCATCTTCTACAACCCACCGCTTGTCAATCGGGAGATGGGTATCCGCCGGAGCTCGATGCTCGAGGCGCGACGCATCGCGGCGCCATGGATACGAACGGGCGTGCAGACCATAGTTTTCTGCCGGAGCCGGCTCCAGGTCGAGGTGATGCTCAGCTACCTGAGGCAGGATCTCGCACCGCGCCTCGACGCCAACCGGCGGGTCCGCGGCTATCGCGCCGGCTACCTGCCACTGCATCGACGCGAAATCGAGGCCGGCCTGCGCAACGGAGAGATCACCGGCGTCGTGAGCACAAACGCCCTCGAGCTCGGCATCGACATCGGCAGCCTGCAGACCGCGGTCCTCGTCGGCTACCCGGGGACGATCGCATCGACGTGGCAGCAGCTCGGTCGCGCGGGCCGGCGCGCGGGCTCGGTCGGCGTCTTCGTGGCATCTAGCTCGCCGCTGGACCAGTTCATCGTCCGCCATCCGGAGTATTTCCTCAGCGCCGACCCCGAGGAAGGGCTGATCGACCCCGACAACCTGCTGCTGCTCGCCGGTCATCTGCAGGCGGGCCTGTTCGAGCTGCCATTCGAGGACCAGGAGCGGCTCGGCCGCGCCGACGTCAGCGAGCTGCTGCAGGTCTTCGAAGACGACGGATCCGCCACGCGTTCCGCCGGACGCTGGTTCTGGAGCCGGCAGGCATTCCCGGCCGAAGAGGTGCACTTACGCAGGATCCTGGCCGACAACGTCGTGATCATCGACACCTCGCATCCGCGACCGCAGGTGATCGGCGAGATGGACCAGTTCACGGCGCCGGTGCTGCTACACGAAGAGGCGGTCTACCTCCACGAGGGCGCTCAATTTCACGTCGACCGCCTGGACTGGGACGAGAAGAAGGCTTACGTGCGCCCCGTCGAGGTCGACTACTACACCGACGCGCTGGCGTCGGTGACGGTGCAGGTACTAGATACGTTCGACGGACCAGATGGCGATGAAGTGTCGCGCAGCCACGGCGAAGTGAAAATCACGAGCCTTGCGAGCATGTTCAAGAAGATCAAGTTTCACACCCACGAGAACATCGGGTCAGGCCCGATCCACCTTCCGGAGCAGACGCTTCACACGACCGGCTACTGGATCACCGTCGATGAAGGCACCTGGCGATCGCTCGGCCGCGAAACCCTGGAGGCTGGGCTGCAGGGAACGGCGCACGCGCTGCGCCACGTCGCCAGCCTGCGCCTGATGTGCGATCCGCGCGATCTCGGTTCGGTCGCCGAGGTGCGCTCGGTCACGACGCAGCTGCCGACTGTGACCATCTACGAGGTCTATCCGGGCGGCGTGGGTTTCTCGTCGCGCATGTACGAGCTGCACCGCGAGCTTCTCGATGACGCGTCGGAGCTGGTCCGCGACTGTCCATGCCTTGCCGGTTGTCCTTCCTGTGTCGGCCCGCTGCATCTCGTGGAAGGAGCCAAGGAAGCGTGTCTGCGACTTCTCTCCGCGAACGCCTTACCCGTCTAGGCGCACCGCCCAGGCCGCGGCCGCAAGCCCATCACGAGCTGCCGCGCGGGTTCGAGGAGGTCCCGACTCGATTCGGCACGGCGATGCTCCGCCAGGACGTGATCCCCCTGCCTCCTCTCGAGCCACACCCCGGCAACGTCGCTTACATGGACACCGAGACCACCGGCCTCAGCGGTGGCTCGGGCACGTATGTGTTCGCGGCCGCCGTCGCGCGACCGATCGACTGCGGCCTGCGCGTGGCCCAGGTGTTCCTGCCGCAACCGGGGATGGAAGCCGCTTTCCTTCACGCACTGCGCGAAGAGCTCGAGCCCGCGGATACGATCGCCACGTTCAACGGCGCATCGTTCGACCTGCCCGTCCTGCGCACACGATGGGTCATGGCGCGCATGCCGGGCGAGCTGAGTCATGCGACCCACGTCGATCTGCTCACGCTGGTGCGCTCGCTGTACCGCCATCGTCTCGAAAGCTGCAGCCTGCGGATGGTCGAGGAGCGAGTCCTGGGCTATGAGCGCGACGATCCGATTCCCAGCGCCCAGGTGCCGGACGCGTATTTCGACTACCTGCGCGCCGGCTCGCGCGATTTCCTGGAGGCGGCTCTCGAGCACAACCGCCTCGACGTCATCAGCCTCGTGCACCTCCACTCACGACTGCTGCTGAGGCTCAATGGCGGAGAGGCAGGGATGGACGCGGCGGACTGGCTTGCCCTGGGACGCCACCGGTTTCGACGCGGCGCCCGGGCAGACGGCTGGCGCGCGCTGCGCAATGCGACGTCTTTCGCGAAAGGGGACGCGTCGGCGACCGCCGGCCTATTGCTCTCCAAACGCCTTGTCCGGCGCGGATCGATCGCGGCTGCCGACAGCCTGCTCGGTTGGCTGGAGGCAAGCGTCACCGAGGACATCCGACTTTCCATCGCTCGCGCGCGACTGCTCGAGTGGCGGCGGCGCGACGCTTCGCAGGCTCTGAGCGTGGTCGAGGCCGCGCTGCGCCGGATGCCGGATCAAGCGTCTGATCTCGAGCACCGCCGTGCGCGACTGAGGCGAAAGCTGGACTCAGGCCGTGGCTATCGCCGGAAGCGCCACCGCCGGGAAGTCCAGCTCGAGGCCCTTATCGCTGACAGCCCGGCCTAGCGCGCCGACGACCTCAGGATCGAACTCCGAGCCGGAACCCAGGACCACCTGGGCCAAGGCCTCCTCCTGAGTCAGGCGCGGGCAACCGCGTCCTGCCGTCTGCGCCTCGAATCTCTCGGCCACCGACAGGATGCGCGCCATGAGCGGGATGCTCTCGCCGGTCACACCGTCGGCTTTGCCGCCGGTGTCCCAGCGGTCGTGGTGATGACCCACCGCGGCCACCACCTCGAGCGGGAACTTCGCGCCGGCGACGATCATCTCTCCAGCCTCTGCGTGGCCGGCCGCCTCGAGGGTCTGGCCCTCGGCGGCGAGCGTCATGTGACCGACGTCGTGAAGGAAGGCAGCCATCCGCAGCTCCTCCAGCCGGCTCGACGGCATGCTCAATCGCCGGCCGATCGCGTCGACGATCGCCACCACCCGGCTCGAGTGGCCTTGCGCCAGCGGGTTCCGATGATCGACCGCATGAGCCACCGCCACCATCACCTGCGGGCCGGCCGCCTCGAGCAGGGACACCAGGTTCCCGTCAGCAAGCTCGAGCTCGGTGACGAGCTGCGGGAAAGTGCAGGGACGGTCCTTGCCTTCGCGTTTGGCGAGGTAGAGGGCCTGGTCGGCGGCCTCGATCAGCTCGCTGGCCGTGAAAGCGTCTTCGGGATAGGAGGCGACGCCGACGCTGAAGGTCAGGTGCTGGCCGGGTCTGGTCGACACCGCGGCGGCATGCACCGCGTCGACGATGCGATAGGCGAGTCGCTGCGCGCCTGTGCCGTTGGTGTCGGCGACCAACACCGCGAGCTCGTCACCGCCGTACCGCGCGACAAGATCCTGCGCGCGGGCGGCATCACGCACGATCCGAGCGCCCATCTGAAGCACGAGGTCGCCGTGCTGATGGCCGAGCTCGTCGTTCACGGACTTGAAGTGGTCGAAGTCGACGAGGAGCAGCGAGAGCGGGGTTTCGCGCCGGTCGGGCCGCGCAAACGCACTCTCGAGGCGGCGGTGGAACTCGCCTGCGTTGGCCAGGCCCGTGAGCGCGTCGGTGGTCGCCTCCTGGCGGCTGCGCTGGTAGCGCAGGGCGTTGGCGAGCGGCACCGTCGCGCTGCCGGAGAGGGCGGCCACCGCGAAGAGATCCTGGTTGGAGAACATTCCCTTGGACTGGTTGAGGCAGGCGATCGCCGTGACTCCCTCGCCGGAAGCGATCGGGACGACGAGACCCCTCCGGTCGCCGGCGAAGACAGCCTCGCCGGTGGTGGCGGCCTGTCTCAGCTGGTGCTCGTCGATCGTCTCGCCCTCCGGCGCAGGTGTGGTGTTGCCGAGCCGGTTGGCGCTCGCCACGACCGTGAAGCCTTCCTGCGAGGAGAGGATGAGCCGGCCGCGCTCAGCCGTCGTCATGTTGACGGCGTGGTCGATCAGGACCTCAAAAACGTCTTTGATGTCTGTGTCGCTGACCAGGTTCATGCTCAGCTCGCGCAGGGAGTCCGCCTGCGCCGCGCGTTCGACCGCGGCACGCCGTTCGCGTTCCAGCTCACGCGTCATATATCCCGTGGTGAGGGCTACGACGAGGAAGAGGAACATCTTTCCGATCGTCGCGTTGGGGTCGACTGAGAAGTTGGCCGGCGTGAAGCTCCCGCCGATGAAGAGGTAGATGGTCGAGATCACGAGCGCCGAGAGGAAGCTGGCCGTCGCACCGAAACGCACGGCATTCGTGATCACCGCCAAGAACAGGGCCAGGAAGAACGGGCTGTTGAAGCCGTCCGACAGGTAAACGAGCGCAGCCGCGAAGAGGATGTCGAGCGTCATGGTCGACAGGCTGAACTGCTTTCCTGGCTGATAACCCCGCGCGAGGAGCACATTGACGATGACGTTCATCGCGCCCCACGCAGCGAGAACCAGGTCGATGGTCACCTTGGCTTCCTGGTCCGTGTGGGGGTTCACATTGTTCAAGACCCCGAGCACGACCAGGAACAGCCACCGGAAGACAACCGCGACGCGCTCGCCCACCCGTCGCCGGTCGGCGTCGAAGGTCGCGTCGATGGCTCGGGCGCGGATGTCCTGCCATCGCTTTGATTCGTGGGTGCTGCCGGGCTGTTTCTGCATGGTGGTGCCCCCCAGCTCCCCGGTAACCCTAAATTACTTCGATCCCACGCGACTGAAAACAGCGTTAATTGCGTTAAACCCGGTACACATGGGTGCAACCCTGGGTCCGATCAGGTTCAATAGGACGGCCAAAGTGGGTCGAACGGGCGTTCACACACGTCGCGAAAGCGGTCAACGGGGCCAATCGCTGGTCGAGTTTGCCATCTCGTCGATCGTGCTTTTGCTGCTGATGATGGGGCTGCTGGACCTGTCGCGCGCCTTTTACTACGCCGTCAATCTCCAGGGCGCGGCGCGAGAGGGCGCGCGCCACGGAGCGTGGTTCGACACGGCGAGCCGGAGCAACACCTACCTGGACGACGCCGACATCATGTCCGCGGTCAACTCAGCGCTCCAAGGGGCCGGCCTCACCGGCACGCTCGTCCCTGGCGCCTGTCTTGCGCCGACCGACGGCAATGGAGTCAACAACAAGCCGTACTCCGCGGCCGCGTATCCGGCGAGCACCCAGCAGGTCAACGTCTACATCTGTTACTCGTCACCAGGCGGCGGGCCGCAGTTCGGAACGCTGGCCGCGCACCCGACCGACAACTCGTGGAGGCTGGGCGACATCAACGTCTCCCTACTGATGAACTTCAGGCTCATCACGCCGTTCATCCAATCCATCTTCGGCAGTGGACTCAACCTCGCCTACAACGAGCACTTCACCATCCAGGGCAAGCCATGAAAGAAACATTGAAGCGATGGTTCCGCAGCCAGAAGTCCCAGGGCCTGACCGAGTTCGCCCTGATCGCCCCTGTGATCCTTCTGCTCACGTTCGGGATCATCGACTTCGGTCGCGGCCTCTACTTCTACATCACGCTGCAGCAGGCGGCCAATGAGGGCGCGCGCGTGGCAGTGCGGGCGTCATACTTCATCGACCCCAGCGGCGCCACCCATCAGTGGCCGACCGACGCCGACGTGGCGACCGCCGTCCAGGTGCACGCGGTGACCGAGGTCCTTGCCAATCCGTGCCCGAACGGTCCGATCCCTACTGGTGGCGTCCCGGGCGCGATCGTGCCGCCCTCGAACACCGGCTGGATCTTTATCACCGACCCCAGTCCATCGGGAAACGGAACACCCAACGGTCCGCGTGGTGGCCTTGGCATTCTGCCGCCCCCTGGGCCCGGCTGCAACGCGATCACCCCCGCGGTCGGCAACGAGCCGATCAAGGTGACCCTTTGGTTTAACTTTCAGCCTCTTACTCCCTTAATCCAGCAAGTTGTGGGCAGCAGGATCGTCATCACTGCGTATGCGGTTTACCGTGCTGAGTACTCGAACTAAGTCGCCACAGCGAAAGCTCCAAGAGGGCCAGGCGATCGTTTTGATCGGTCTGCTGATCCTGGTGCTGTTCGCGATGCTCGGCCTCGCCATCGATTCAGGCCGCGCCTACGTCGACCGCCGCGATCAGCAGGCCGCGGTCGACTCCGCCGCCCTTGCAGCCGGTGACTGGTACGA
>JBGPYE010000100.1:0-6301 GCA_041493095.1 Candidatus Dormibacteraceae bacterium | reverse complement strand
TCGAACGCGTAGATCAGCTCGACCAGGTCGAGCGAGTCGGCGTTGAGGTCCTCCTGGAAAGAGGCGTCCATCGTCACCTGCTCAGGCTCGCATCCAAGTCGCTCGACGACGATGTTCTTGAAATCTTCGAAGCTCAGTTTTTGAGTTTCCATATCCGCAATTAACTCTATCACCGGCTTGGGGGCCCGGGCTCCACGCGCCTGGCTGCCTGGAATTTAGCCGCTGTGCCGGCGATCGCGGGTTTCGAAGCGATTGCAAGGCCGCCGGTGCCGGCACGGGTCGAGAATCGGGCAGTTGTCGCCTAAGCCTCGGCGACAACCTCCTGCACCGCGGTGGGAGTTCCCACCGCTGTGGCAGTGGCGTTTGGCGCCAGCTCTCGCATCATCCCGGTCAGCGCACGTTTGGGGCCGACCTCGAGGAAGGTGTCGCAACCCAGCTCAATCAGCATCTGGATGCATGCCGCCCACCGCACGGGGGAGCGAAGCTGCATCTCCATCACCTGGGGGATGCGTTCGCCGCCCTGGTGCGGCCGCCCCGTCAGGTTCGCCATGACCGGGACGCGCGGTGTCCGCCAGTCGATCTTGTCGAGCGCGGCGCGCAATCGCTCCGCGGCAGGCGCCATCAGGGGCGTGTGGAAGGCGGCGCTTACGTTGAGCGGGATCACGCGCTTCGCGCCGGCGGCCTGCA
Organism: Candidatus Dormibacteraceae bacterium; assembly: GCA_041493095.1. Classification (GTDB taxonomy): domain Bacteria; phylum Chloroflexota; class Dormibacteria; order Dormibacterales; family Dormibacteraceae; genus Palsa-870. The sequence continues at coordinate 5,614 of JBGPYE010000100.1, read as the reverse complement.
GGCGCTTGGTGGCCGCTTCGAGGCCAGCGACCGTGCCCGCGATGACCGTCTGCGTCGGCGTGTTGTAGTTGGCCGGCCACGCATCGTTCATGCCGGCCAGAGCGACCTCCACCGCCTGCGAGTCGAGACCCAGCACGGCGGCCATCGAGCTCGTGCCGGCGGGAGCGGCTTCCGCCATCGCCTTGCCGCGCTCCACAACAGCCTTGATCACCTGCTGCGCGCCGACCGCACCGGACGCGGCCAGCGCCGCGTACTCACCGACAGAATGGCCTGCGGTCGCGGCCGGCTCGATCCCACGGCGGCGAAGCATGGTGGTCAGCCCGAGCCCGACGAAGCAGAGCGCCGGCTGGGCGTTCTGTGTCAGGCGCAGCTCTTCGTCGTCAGCGCTCGTGAGCAAGTGGCGAAGATCCACTCCGGCTGCGGCGGAGCACTTGTCGCAGAGCTCTTCAACTTCCGGGTCGGTGAGCATCTCGGCTCCCATGCCAGGCTGCTGAGAGCCCTGGCCGGGATAGAGAAACGCGACTTTGGCCATCTACTCCTTCAAATCGTGGCATGTAGGCCTGGCATTGCCAGGCCGTCTACCCAACCCTCTTGAAAGTCCCCAACGTGGCGGTGAGACACTCTTCGAAAATCCGATCCCGGGAAAGTGAGCAGGCCCGTCGGCGCAGCCGACCGGCCGATGAGCGAAAACCGCCCGGGTTTCCGCTCATATTTATGCGGTGTGAATAACCTCGCGGCCTGCGTAGTAGCCGCAGTTCGGACAGATCGAATGTGGCCGGCGCGGTTTCTTGCAGTTCGGGCAGGGCTGAATCTGCACGAGCGCCAGCGCGAGGTGTGAGCGGCGCCGTCCTTTCTTCGACTTGGACAGCTTGACCTTAGGTAGAGCCATGAGCTTGAGGAGTTTACCGGACGCTACGACCCTGTCGCTAGGAGCCGGTCGCTTGGTCGGCGTTCTCCTCGGCGGCCGGCTGGTTGGTCTGCAGCGCTTCGACTCCGCGGCGCACGGTCGCCATGGTGCGGGCCAGGTGGGCTTCCAGCTGCTTGAGCTGCTCCATGGCGTACCCCTCGGCCTCGCGGATGATCTGGTCGGACTTCGCCTGCGCATCCTTGATCACCTGGGCCGAGTGACGCTCCGCTCGGCGGAGGATCTCGTGTTCTGAGGCGGTCTCCTCGGCACGTTCGTTGGCCCGCGACATGATGCGCGCCGCCTCGGCGTGCGCCTCGGAGATGATTCGTTGCTGCTCCGAAACCGTCCAGTTCGCCTGCTTGATCTCGTCGGGCAGGTTGAAGCGGACCTGGTCGATCAGCTCCATCATCTCGTCCTCGTTGACCATCACCTGGGTCGAGAGCGGGACGTGGCGCGCGTTCTGGATCAGGTACTCGAAACGGTCAAGCAGCTCGTCGACCTTTATTTGTACTTCTCCTTCAGCGCTCTCGCGACAGGTGGCGGCACCAGGTCCGACACGTTCCCGCCGTAGCTGGCGATGTCCTTCAAGATACTTGACGAGACGTAGATATGGGCGAAGCTCGACATCAGGAACACCGTGTGGATGTCGGGCGCGAGCTTGCGGTTCATGAGCGCTTGCTGAAGCTCTGCGTCGAAGTCTGAGTAAGCCCGCAGGCCTTTGACCAACGTCGTCGCGCCCAGCGAGCGGGCGAACTCCACCGTGAGGCCCTTGAAGCTGGTCACTTCCACTCTCTCGCGCCCCTTCAGCGACGCTTTGATCAGCTGGATGCGCTCCTCCACGGTGAAGAGCGGCTGCCGCTTGTCCGGGTTGGCGGCGACGGCCACGATCAGCTTGTCGAAGATGCCGAGCGCGCGGTCGACGACGTCGAGGTGTCCGTTGGTGAGTGGATCAAAGCTTCCGGGGTAGACGGCTGCTTTTATTTTCGGACGCACCGCGGCGCTCAAGCTTTGCCCAGGGGTCCCCGCGAACTCACGGCGCAGCCTCTGAGTTCGTGGGGATCAACACCGTGACCATCGTGTCTCCGTAGCGACGCTGGCGGTCGACCTTGAGCCGGGCCAGAGGGGGCATCTCTTGACGCCGCGAATGCTCCGCGACCACCGTCGCATTTTCAACGCTGCGGTCGAGGACCTTCAGCGCACGGTCGAGCACCACGTCGTCGTATGGGGGGTCGAGGAACACAACCCCGGCTCGTTTGACGGTGTCCGGCGAAGCCTCCAACCAGCGCACGACGTCTCCGCGGACGATGCGAGCGCGCTCCTTGAGGCCGAGTACGTCCAAGTTCTGGCGCAGGATAGCAAGACCACGGGGTTGGTGGTCCACGAAGGTCACACCGGCCGCGCCTCGCGACAGGGCTTCGATGCCGAGCGCACCCGAGCCGGCGAACAGGTCGAGGACCTCGGCTCCTTCGATGCCCGGACCGACCAGGTTGAAGATGGCCTGCTTCACCATCCCCTGCGTGGGCCGGATCCCCTTCGGAGCCTTGAGCCGCCGGCCTCTCGCCTCCCCCCCGCTGACCCGGAGCGGCGACATCACTTGATGCGGATCGCGCCGTCGTCGCGCATCACTCCGATGCGCGTTGCCGATTCCGCTCCCTCCTCGAACTTTTGTCTGTTGTCAGGTGGAATGGCAACGAGCAAACCTCCGCTCGTCTGCGCGTCGCACAGCATCATCTGGTCGATCTCTTCGATACCGCCCCAATCGACGCGCTCGCGATAAGCGGCGTGGTTGCGGCGGCTGCCGCTGGGGAAGAGATCTTTTTCCGCGAGCTCTCTCACACCGCTGATGAACGGGATGGCGCGCAATTCGATATCCGCGCCACCCTTCAGGTTCGCAAGGTGGCCGATCAGTCCATACCCGGTCACGTCGGTGGCGGCGGTCGCGCCGGCACTGACCATCGCCTCGGACGCGGCGCGATTCAGCTGCGTCATCACTGCGATCGCCTCGCGCTCGAGGGCCGGCGGACAGAGTCCCCGCTTGATCGCAGTCGCGACCAGGCCGGAGCCCAGCGGTTTTGTGAGGTAGAGCAAGTCGCCGGGCCGCGCGCCATCGTTGGCCACGATGCGGTCCGGGTGCACCTCGCCGATCACCGCGTATCCGAATTTCGGCTCAGGGTCATCGACCGAATGCCCGCCCACGACTGCGATGCCCGCTTCGGTCATCTTGGCCGCTCCGCCGGCCACGATCTTCTCCAGCAGGCCGGTGTCGAGCTTCTCGCGAGGGAACGCGGTGATGCCGAGTGCGAACAGCGGTCGTGCACCCATCGCGTAAACGTCGCTCAGGGCGTTCGCCGCGGCGATCGCTCCGAACTCGGTGGGGTCGTCCACGATGGGCGTGAAGAAGTCAACCGTCGCGACGAGCGCGCGGTCAGGCGCAATTCGATAGACCGCCGCGTCGTCGCGGCCGGCGGTGGCGATCAGCACGTTCGGGTCGACGATCAGGGGCAGGGCCCCGAGCACCTGCCCCAGCTCCACCGGGCTGAGCTTGCAGGCTCAACCGGCCCCGTGGCTGTACTCCGTCAACCGAAGCGGCGAGAGGTAGTCCATAGGTGGCTAGTATCGGCGGGTGGGGTTGGTGTTCGCGGCGATTGCTCCTCACGGCGGATTGGCGATCGCCGATGCATGCTCCCCCGCGGAGCGGCTCCTGGCCAAATCGACGCGCGCGGGGATGGAGGAGTTGGGGCGACTGTTCACAGCCGCGCGTCCGGAGGCGGTGGTGGTCGCCACCCCGCACAACGTGCACATCTCCAATGCCATGGGCGTCGTCGTCGCCGGGCGCGTGGCCGGGCGCCTGGCGGGGGCGCCGCCATCGATCGCATTGGACGTCCCCGCCGCCGGCGCCCTCGCATGGCTGGTGCTCGAGTCGATGGCGTCGGCCGGGGTGCCTTCCGTCGGTGTGAGCTTCGGCTCCAACGACGCGGAGGGCGCGGTCGCTCCGATGGACTGGGGCGTGTTGATCCCTCTGTGGTTCATGGGCGGGCGGCACGAGCCACCAGTGCCGCTCGTCGTCGTCACGCCGGCTCGTGATCTTTCCGCGTCAGCGCACGTCGATGCAGGCGCGGCAATCGCGGACGCGGCGGCGAGGTCCGGCTTGCGGGTGGCCTTCATCGCCAGCGCGGACCACGGCCACGCCCACCTCGAAGGTGGTCCTTACGGGTATCACGCAAGCGCGGCGGAGTACGACGCGCTGATCTGCGAGCTGGTGCTCACCGGAAGGCTGGACGGGCTTTGCGACATCCCACCCGAGATGGTCGAGCAGGCGAAGGCGGACAGCTGGTGGCAGATGCTCATGCTCCATGGCGCGACCCGAGGCTGGACCGGGCGCCTCATCTCCTACGAGGCGCCGACCTACTTCGGAATGCTGACCGCGTCATACGCGCCGCCCGATTAGCTGATCGAAGTCAGGTCAAGCCGGCGGGCGATGGCCGCTTTGAGACCCGGGCTGTGCTCGAAACCCGGATCCGACGCGATCACGCGTTCCGCCTCCTGCCTGACCTCGTTGAGCAGCTCGGGCTGCTCGAGTGCTTGCATCGCGAGGTCGGACATGCCGTGCTGGCGCGGACCCATGAGCTCGCCCATGCCCCGGATGCGCATGTCCTCCTCGGCGAGCTTGAAGCCATCGCGAATCCGAGTCACGAGCTGCAGCCGGTTCAGCGCCGGCTCAGAAGGATCGTCAGTCAGCAAGAGGCAGTGGCTCTGTTCCGCGCCGCGGCCGACGCGTCCTCGGAACTGGTGAAGCTGCGCCAGGCCAAAGCGGTCGGCGCCCTCGATCATCATCACCGTCGCGTTGGGGACGTCGACGCCCACCTCGACGACGGCGGTCGCGACCAGGACCTGGACCTCTCCAGAGACAAAGGCTTTCATGACTTGGTCCTTCTCCTTGAGACGGCCATGCACCAGTCCCATGCGCAGCTCTGGAAACACGTCCTTTTGCAGACGCTCGAACTCAGCGACAGCCGATCGCACGGTCAGCACCTCGGACTCTTCGATGAGCGGGCAGATAACGAACGCCTGGCGTCCTGATTGGACCTGCTCTCGCACGAGGTCATACGCGCTCTGGCGGTCCTCCGGCTCGACCACCCTGGTCTCAACGGGCGTCCGTCCGGGTGGCTGTTCGTCGATCACGGAGATGGACATCTCGCCGTAGAGAGCAAGCGCGAGGCTGCGCGGGATGGGTGTCGCGGTCATGGCGAGGAAGTGCGGCCGGCCGCTGCCCTTGGCGCGCAGCAGCTCTCGCTGGCGGGTACCGAAACGATGCTGCTCGTCGACGACCGCCAGGCCGAGGCTCGCGAACTCCACGTCATCCTCGATCAACGCATGCGTGCCAACGACCAGGGCGCAATGACCTGACGCCGCCGCAGCCCGAACGCGCCTCCGCTCGGCCGCATTCTGGCCGCTGATCAGCAGCTCGACCGTCAGCCCTGGAAAGCTCTCCTCCAGATAAGCGCGAAAGCGGTGCAGGTGCTGCCGAGCCAGGAGCTCGGTCGGCGCCATCACCACCGACTGCAAGCCCGCCGCGTGCACCATGGCGACGCACGCCGCCGCGACAGCCGTCTTTCCCGAACCGACGTCGCCGTTCAACAGCCGGTTCATCGGCGTGGTCTTCTCCATGTCCTGGAAGGCCTCCCACGTGGAGCGCCGTTGGGCGCG
>JBGPYE010000068.1:0-7081 GCA_041493095.1 Candidatus Dormibacteraceae bacterium | reverse complement strand
GCTCAGGTCGAGGATCACGCGTTTGCGACGCATCGCCTTCAGCAACTGAACGCCAAGCTCGGTGAGGCCCCCGGGGGCCCCGGTGCCGCCGCTGTAGCGTGTCGCGCCCCAGGCCGGCCCGATGATCCGCACGCCCATGCCGGTCCAGGCCCCAAGCTGCGACGGATCCTCGACCGGGTCGGCGCCTTCCATCAACAGCACCGCGGCCAGGCGCCCTTTCTTCCAGCCGCGGACGTGCGCCCGAAGCTCGGCTTGGTTGCGGATCAGCTGCAGGCCGCAGCTTCGGTAGTAGTTGACCTCGGCGGTGGCCATGATGTTCGCCTCGTGCGCGCTCCCGTACACAAAGCTCGTGCGCATCGATCGACCGGCGCGGGCCGGGGCTGCATAGAGGGTCGCAAACACGAGTCCGACGCCTGCGGCGACGAGGGATGACCGGCTGACGAGGTAGTTGGGCGCCGGCGGCGCCAGAAAGCCCCGTCCAGCGGAGACCGCGTTCCAGGCGATGTCCAAGTGGGCGTCGACGATCAAAGCGTTGGTGAGGGTACTTGACTAGAGATCCTGAACTTGGGAATAATGTAGAAATTCACCATGTATAAGGACACTATGAAGCCCCTCGAAGGCGACATCCAGGCCGTGCACGAGCTCGCTCGTGACGAGTCGGGCCGCCTCTACAGCGTTCGCATGCGCCAGCTGTTCGACCCGATGAAGGTCGACATGAGCGTCGTCGAAGCCATGGCCGCCCTCCGGATTGCCGGGCGCGCCCTCCACCACATGCAGGAACGGTGGGCCGATAAGCACGGGCTCAGCGAGGGCCGCCTTGGGGTACTGTTCCGCCTGTACCGATGCGGGCCAACGCCGCTCGGCGACCTCGCCACAGAACTCGATTCGACACCACGCAACATCACCGGCCTCGTCGACCACCTCGAGCGCGACGGCCTGGTAGAGCGCGTACCTGACCCTGAGGACCGCCGGTCTGTGCGGGCCCGTCTGACCGACACCGGCCGCACCAGAATCGAGTCCATCTGGCAGGAGGGCCTCCAGCACCAAACCGAGGTGGCCGGTGGATTGAGCAAGGACGAACTGGCACAGCTCCGACACCTGTGCCTTCAGCTGGTGGAGAACGCCAGAAAGGAGCTCGGCAAATGAGCCAGGTGATGAGCCAACCGATGACACACGGACTCTCCCGCAACCGAACGATCCTGGCCACGGCGGGGACGATGCTGGCGCTCCTGCTGGCCGCCCTCGACCAGACGATCGTCGGCACGGCCATCCCGCGCATCGTGGCCGACCTCAACGGGCTCGACCGCCTCGCCTGGGTGACGACCGCGTACCTCGTGACCTCGACCACCATGACGCCGATCGCCGGCAAGCTCGGCGACCTTTTCGGCAGGAAGCCGTTCCTACTCGCGGGCATGATCGGCTTCGTAGTCGCGTCCGCGTTCTGCGGCCTGGCCCAGGACATGACGCAGTTGATCGTCTTCCGCGGCATCCAGGGCATCTTCGGCGGCGTCCTGTTCGCGACCGTGTTCTCAGTCATCGGCGACCTGTTCGCGCCCTCGCAGAGGGCCCGCGCGCAGGGACTGTTCGGCGCCGTGTTTGGGTTGGCATCGATCGTGGGCCCGACGGCCGGCGGGTTCATCACCGACAACTGGAACTGGCGCTGGGTGTTCGAGGTGAACATCCCCGTCGGCATCGTCGCCGTGGCCGTGGTCATCGCGGGTCTCCCGTACGTCAAGTCCAAGGCCTCGTGGCGGGACATCGACTTCTGGGGCGCGTTCACGCTCGCCGCAGGCGTCGTTCCCCTGCTGATAGCCCTCACGATCACGCGCGACCATGCGTGGACCTCGCCCGAGGTCATGGGACTCCTGGCGCTCGCCGTGGTGATGCTGGTCGCGTTCGTGTTCATCGAGAGGCGGGTCGAGCACCCGATCGTGCCGCTCCACCTGTTCAAGAACCCGGTCTTCACGATCAGCATGCTGGTCGGATTCTTGACGGCCTTCGGCATGTTCGGCTCGATCCTGTTCACGCCGCTCGTATTCCAGGGGGTGCTCGGCATCAGCGCGACCAACTCCGGGGCCCTTATCACCCCGATGATGTTCGGTCTGATCGGCGCGAGCACCCTGACAGGTTTCCTGATGCGCCGCATCAAGTACTACCGGTTCCTGGGGACCGTCGGCGTCGCCGTGATGATCGTCGGCATGTGGATGCTCTCCCAGGTTGTCCCTGGTACTCCGGAGTGGCGTGTCGTCGTGGACCTTGTGGTCGTCGGCCTCGGCATCGGCACGACGTTCCCCCTATATCTCACCGCAGTGCAGACCGCACTACCCCGCCAGTACCTCGGCGTCGCGTCGAGCCAGATCCAGTTCTGGCGCAACCTTGGCGGAACAGTCGGCAGCGCCATCCTCGGCGCGGTCCTGGCCAACCGGCTGCCCGACTACCTGGCGACGAGGGTCACCGCCCTACACCTGCCGGCGCAGGTGGTCAACAGCCTGCCGAAGGGCGGCAGCGCGAACTCGATCCTCGACCCGACGCTGCTGGCCAAGCTCCCGCCTTCGTTCGTCAGCGCCATCCGCTGGGCCCTGTCCGACACCCTGCACGACATCTACCTCTTTGCCGGCCTTGTCCTGGTGGTCGCCCTGGTCTCGACCCTATTCATGAAAGAGGTACCGATGACCGGCACCCGCTCTGGGATGGACGACGACGAAGCCGCACTTGACGAGGCCGAGCCGGAGCGCCCACGCGCGGCGGTCACGGCCTAGTTTCCCGGCCCTTAGAGCCCCCTTCTCCAAATTCGGTTCAAGCGAGTTAGAATCGCCACCGCAACGCTGGAGGGGTAGACCGGTCGTCTGCGTCCGGGCCTCTGAGCGAGATTACTAGGGAGGCCAGGACGGTGAGTTTCGTGGATCGGACCTTAACGTGTCGCGACTGCGGGCGTGAATTTCTCTTTACGGCGGGGGAGCAGGAGTTCTATCAATCGCGCGGGCTCCAGAACGAACCTCGGCGTTGCCCGGAGTGCCGGGCGGCCCGAAGGACGACTGAGGGCAACGGTCGGTCGAGGGTCATGCACGACGTGATCTGCTCGAACTGCGGAAAGCAGACCCAGGTGCCGTTCGTGCCGACGGGCGCGAGGCCGGTGTACTGCCTGGACTGCTTCCAGACGGCCGGCCGCCGTTAACAGGTAAGCCGCAACAAGTTAAGAGGGAACCGCGAACACGGTTCCCTCTTTTCATTTCGGGCCGATGCGTTTACGCGATGGCGATCGGTCGGACGGGCGAGCCTGTGGCGCCGCGCATCTTGAGCGGCAGGCACACGAAGGCAAACTCGTGCACTTTGGCCGAAGCCAGCTCCTCCAGGTTCAGGTTTTCGATGATCGGGATCCCGGCACGGACCAGCAGCAGGACGTGGCCCGGCAGCGTCACGCCCAGCTCTGGGTCGGTGGGCCCGATCACGTCCCAGGCCATGTTGTCGGCGCCGACGGCGCTGACCTTCTTGTCGATCAGCCAGCGAGACCCGGCGGCGCTAACGCCCGCCCCCTTCAGGTAGTCGTCCGGCTCTGACCACAGCGCCCCGTAACCGGTGCGGACGAGCACCACGTCGTCCGCTCGAACCTCGACACCGGCACTCTTGGCGGCCTTTTCGAGCTCTTCAGGCGTGATCGAGTGGTTGGGTGGAAGGCGCGTCGGCCCTGCCACGTCCAACAGCACGCCTCGAGCCAGCAGCGGCGCCATGGTGTCGATACCGAGGACGCGAAACCCGACCGAAGTCTGCACGCCGCTGTCGACATGCACGCCGCCATGGAGCGTCAGGTTCTCCGCCTGGTGCGCCAGCGCGTCGATGTGCGTCCCAGAGTGTTCGGGCATGACGATGATGCCCGAGGCGCCGGTGCGCGCTTCCGGAGCGCCGCGCGCGTGGTGGCGGTGGAGGAAGTAGTTGAAGCCCGGCTGGTGGGCCGGGTGCGATGGCGCGCCGGCGTAGCGGAGCTGTTCGAGGTCGAAGACACGCGCGGAACTTAGGGCTTCGAGAAGGCTCACTACTCGCGGTAGCGGTAGACGATGCGGCCGCGCGAGAGGTCGTACGGCGACAGCTCCACGCGGATGCGGTCACCCGGCGTGATGCGGATGAAATAGCGGCGCATACGGCCGGCCGCGTAGGCGATGAGCTTGTGGCCGTTCTCGAGCTCGACCTCGAACATCGCGTTGGGCAGCGCCTGTGCGACGACCGCATCCATGACGACCGCCGCCTCTTTCTGGTCGCCGTCGTCACGTTCGGTCTTGCGCGCCTTCTCTGGACGTCGCGGACCTCTGCGCTGGCTCTTGAACTTTCCCAAGACTCGTGAAGTCTAAAGGCGTGGGGCAACGGCCGCGAGGCGCGCCTCGATCGACGAAGCCACCTCCGCAGAGACAAGGTCCACAGAAACAAGGCGGCGCAGCATTTCGAGCCAACGCCCGTTCTTCCGTACCGCCTCGGCGATCAGGACACATCCGCCGTCAACGTCGCCCGCGGTGGCCATGGTGACACCGGCCATGAACCGCAGTTCGATCATCTCGGGCGCGATGGACAACGCTTCCTGCAGCTTGGCGACCGCCCCAGCCAGGTTTCCCTTCTCCTCCAGGTGGTCAGCATCGCCGGCAGTCATGTAGGCACGCTTGATGCGGAGGAGCCGGCGAAGCTCGGGCAATGGCTCGACCGCGTCTTCGACCCGAAGATCAATGATCCTGTCATCCCACGGACGTCCCGTGCCAATTCCGGCGACGACCAGCATCGCAGCCGACTGCTTGCCGCGGATGTCCCCACCCTCAGCCTCGGCGGCTTCTAGCGCTGCCATCATGCGCTCGGCCAGAGGAGCATCGGTCGTTGTGAATGCCTCAGCCATCGCGTCCCAAACCGTGTTCTTCTCCATCAGGTTGGCCTGGCAGCTGAAACCATCGCCGAGCGTGTGGCCGGCAGCGGGGATGCACTTGCTGCCGGTGTGGGCGGCGACGTTGCCGGCGGCATCCACGATGGCGCATTGGCGGACCTCGGCTCTTGTATCGCCCGCGGTCAGCGCTTTGAGCGTCTGCGCGGCTGAGTAACCGGCCTGCAGCAGCTCCAGGCCGAGCGGGCCGTAGCTGAGGTTGACGTGCGATTGCGTCGCCACAGCGCCCACCCCCGCCAGCGCCCAGGGCACGGCGGGGCTCACCTGGAAGTAGTGCGACTGCACGGCGACGCCGAACTCGCCGGTCTTCTTGTCGCGAGCGACGATCGAGTAGGTCATGACCACCGGTATCGTAAAGCCGAACGCCGGTGACGCCCGGCTGTCGCCGTGTCACGCACAAAGACAAATTTGCGTCGTGTTGCGTTCGCTCGCGGCAAGGCGGTCTGGGCAACCCAGACCGCCCGGGCGTCAGCGGCTTCGGCCCGAAATCCGCACTCAGCCACCGCGATTTCGGGCCGGGAAGGAATAGCCTTTTTAATGCGATGGCCTACTACAAGAAGCCCGACTGGTTCACCAAGAACGTCTTCAACCGAGGTGTTGAGCTGATGACTCGCGCGGGGATCAGCGTGTGGGGATCACGCATCCTCCGGGTGCGCGGCCGCAAGTCCGGCGAGTGGCACAGCCATCCCGTCAACCTGCTGACCTACGAGGGCAAGCAGTACCTGGTCGCGCCAAGAGGCCTGACGCAGTGGGTCCGCAACATTCGAGCGGCGGGTGGCGGCGAGCTCGTCCTCGGCAGCAAGGTCCAGCACTTCAAAGCGATCGAGATCTCGGACGAGGAGAAGGTCCCGATCCTGCGCGCTTACCTGAAGCGGTGGAAGGTCGAGGTGGGCGTTTTCTTCCAGGGCGTCAGCGCCGACTCACCCGAGGAAGAGCTGAAACGCATCGCACCTGATCACCCGGTATTCCGGATCGAGCCCGTGGGCACTCAGTCCTCGTAGCGGAGCTCGCGTGGTTTCAACGCTTTCCAGCGCTCGATCCACGTGCCCTGGAGCTCCGGCTGCCGCGGCTCGGTGGCGAGGGTGCGGACAGCCTTCTCGACACGAGCCGTGAACTCCCGCGAGCCCTCCTTGGGTTGAGGGGACATCGGCTTGCCGATGCGCACGCGAATCGGGCCGGGAAGCGGCAGCTTCTGGCCTCGTGGCATGATCTGGTAAGCGCCCCGGATGTGCATCGGTACCACCGGGGTTCCGGTTTCGTTGGCAAGGTGCCCCACGCCCGGCTTGAACTCCTGGATGCGGCCGTCCCGCGACCGACTGCCCTCAGGAAACAGGACCAGATTCCAGCCCGACTTGAGGAGCTGGCTTGAACTGTGCAGCTGAGCCTGTGCGCCACCCGTCCGTGAAAACGGGAAGGTGTTGAGGAAGAGGCTGACGATGTTGCCTAGCAGCGGACGCTTGAACCAGTAGTCCGCCGCGGCGGCCACCACGGTGCGTTCGCGAGCACGGTCGGTAAGCGCATGCAGGATCAGCGAGGTGTCGGCGTGGCTCGAGTGATTGGCGGCGAAGATCACCGGGCGCTCGAGCTCGCGCACCCATTCGCGTCCCTCGACTTTGGGGTGAGCCATGAACTCGGTGAAAGGCAGCAGCAGGCCGCGCTGGATCAGGTAGCGGATCGAGCGAACCGGCTCCTGGCGCGCCCAGCCGAGGTCGCTCGCCCGCGCCGGGACGACGGCCCCTCGCTCGGGCCAGGTGTGGGGCCGGGGCGTGTCCCAGTGCCAAGCGCGCCGCATGCGCTGCACGTCGTCCTTGATTCGACCCACCGTGCCGAACAGGCCGCTGAGCCCTCCTTCGCCGGAGTACCAGGGCACTATTCGACGTCGGCGAGCATGATCGGCGGCATGCGCATGTGAGTGACGCTCGGGTGCCGCCCTACCGTCTGCTCCGCCATCTCAAAAGCGTCTTCCAATGTGGTCGCAGCCTTAAAGCCGAGACGGTGGACGACCTCGCGCTCTCCGCCCACGATGATGATGTCGCCCGCGTGCTCCATACCGTGTGCTGCCCAATAAAAAGCATAAAAAGGGTGCACGCCGTGATAAGCGTGCGACTTGCGATACAGCTGTCGGAACCAAGGGTCTTCGGCAAAGCGCAGCTCGTACTTGCTCTC
>JBGPYE010000009.1:0-14575 GCA_041493095.1 Candidatus Dormibacteraceae bacterium | reverse complement strand
TGCTTTCGGTCACCGAACGGCTTCGGGTAGGCACCGGGATGCTGCTGCTGCCGATGCAGGATCCGCAGCGCCTGGCTGCGGTCGCGCAAGACCTGAGCACTCGATCCGGTGGCCGCCTCGACCTGGGCGTCGGTTTGGGCTATCGCGACATAGAGTTCGACGGGCACGGCGTCTCACGCAAGCAGCGCCTGCCCCGCATGCTGAAAGGCCTCGAGGTCCTGGAGGCGGCAGAAGCGGCCGGCGGTCCGCCGATCTGGATGGGCGCGCAGCTCATCGAACCGGTCAAGCGCGCCGGGCTGCGGGGGCATCCCATCCTGTTCTCTGCCGCGCTCCCGTTTGAACGATGCAAGACGCTGACGAAGATCTGGGAGGGGGGGTGGGTTGAAGCCGGACGGCCCCTGGCCTCGAAGCCAGCCCTTGGCGCTTTGCGCAACATCTGGCTCACCGAGGATGCGAAGGAGAGGGAGGCGGCGCGCGACTGGGTGCGCGCCAGCTACGTGCAGTACGCCGGGCTGGGTTGGACCCTGCCTGCGGTGGGTGAGCATGAGCAAGCCGACTTCGCGGAGGAAACCGACAAGGCGATCGCCGACACGGTGGAGACCACCATCACCGGCTCGGCGGACGAATGCATCCGGCAGCTGCGGGAGTTCGAGGCGATCGGGATCCACCACATCGCTTTCCGCCTCATGCTCGACGGTGCCCCGCGGCCCGCACTCGAGTCGCAGATCCGCCGCCTGGCTGAGGACGTCATGCCAAGGCTGCGCGACCGGGTGACCGCATGAGAATCGGGCTCGTCCTGGCTGAAGGTCAAGAGGCGGATCTCGCTAGGCTCGCCGAGACCCATGGCCTCTTTGGCGTGCTGGCCGGTACTGGCAATCCTTTGACGGCGATCAACGCGGCCGTGTATGCATCCAATGCAACCGAATTCGTGCGCGTGGTGACGCGCGTGCGGCTGGGACTCGAGCACCCTGTGACGATCGCCGAAGAGCTCTCCATCCTGGACAACGTCAACAACGGGCGAACCATCGTGCTCGCCGACACGGGCAGCTTGAATCACGAGGCGGCCGCGGATGAGGTCGCAGTCCTGCGCGAAGCTCTCTCGAGCCGGCCGATTCAGCACCAGGGTCCCGTCTGGAAGGTCCCTGCCGGGCTGCCCGCGAACGCCGCTGCTCCCAGGTCGATCTCGGTCACGCCCAAGCCGGCCCAGCTGGAATTGCCGTTCTGGCTGACCGGGGCGGCGGCTAAAGAGGTCGGCGACGCGACCGGGCTGCCCGTGCTGGCGCGAGAGCCGGGCCATCTCAACAATCCAAAGCTAGTGGAGCCCGGCCTCACGGCCATCTCCGGGAACCTGAAGCCTGACCGCGAGCTCGTCACCGCGTGGGCAGCCTCGGGTGTGACCCACCTGTTCGTCGAGCTTCCCGCCGGCGCCGAGCTCGGTCAGATCATGACGCTGGTGTCGCGACACCTGGCGCCTGAAGTCCTCATGCCGCACTTTCCACGCGTAATGTCCGAGTCGAAGGTCCCCCTTCCATGGCCAGGAGACGGAAGATGACCCGCCCGCCCAAACCTCTCGATGGCATTCGGGTGCTGGCTTTTGAAATTCAAGTGGCTGGTCCGTACTGCACCATGATGCTGGCCGATCAGGGTGCTGACGTCGTCAAAGTCGAGCGCCCCGAAGGCGGCGATACCGCCCGCGGCGGAGCGCCCAGGATCAAGAACGACAAGGGCGAAACTCAGAGCGGCTATTTTCTTAGATTCAATCGAAACAAACGCAGCCTGACGCTCAACCTCAAGAGCGAGCAGGGTCGGCGGCTTTTCGGTGAGCTGGCCGAGAAATCGGACGTGGTGGTGGAGAATTTCCGACCAGGGTTGCTCGACGAGATGGGCATCGGCTACAAGGCACTGTCGGAGCGTAACCCGCGTCTGATCTACGCCTGCATTTCCGGCTTCGGCAGCATGGAGGGCTACCTGGGTCCGTACAGCAAGCGGCCCGCCTACGATATCGTCGCCCAGGCCATGGGTGGCCTTCTGAACACCTGCGGTCAGGCGGGCGGGCCGCCCACGTGGCTCGGCGTCGCTCTGGGCGACATCGTGTCCGGCATGAACGCGGCTTACGCCATCATGCTGGCTCTCTACCAGCGCGCCCAGACTGGTCGGGGTCAGTACATCGACATCTCCATGTACGACACCATCATCGGCCTTGCCGAGCGCTCGGTCACGGCCTACTCATTGACCAACCAGGTTCTTGAAAGAGGTCGTGAGTTGTTCATGGCTCCATGGGGTCCCTTCCAGTGCCAGGACGGCTGGATCGGCCTGATCGTCGCCACCGAAGGCGATTGGGCGAAGTTCTGTCAGGCCATCGAGCGGCCGGACCTGGTCGGCCATGACGGCGCGACCTCGGGCCCGGAACGGGCAACGAACATGTCCGGCTGGCTGGGCGAAATCATCAACGACTGGTTCCGCAACCAGACCAAAGCCGGCGCGACGACCAGGCTGCTCGCCGTGGGTTTGCCCATCGGCCCGGTCCAGAACGCCAAGGAGATTTTCGACGATCCGCAGGTCGCAGCCCGCCGGCTGATGATCGATGTGACCGATCCAATCCTCGGTTCGATCAAGCTGGTCGGGCCGGTTGCCAAGCTGTCGGGCGATCCGGAACCGCTCACCGCACCGGCCCCCCTTCTGGGCCAGCACAACTCGGAAGTCCTCACCGAAATGCTGGGTTATACCAACGAACAGGTAGGCCAGCTGAAGGCGGATGGGATCATCTAATGAAGGAGAAGTGTCAGTGAGCCGTGAAGAAGTCGCCGTCATCAGCGCCGTCCGCAGCCCGTTCGGGAAATTCGGCGGTGCGTTGAAGGACTTCACACTGCCAAAGCTTGGCGGCCTGGTCGCCGCCGAGGCCATCCGCAGGGCAGGGATTCCCGCGGAAGATGTGGAAGAGGTGGCAACCGGCGTCAACCTACCGGGAGCCGATCGATCCATCGCTCGCCAGCTGCTGATCGAGGCAGGTATACCCACCGACCGAGTCGCGTATACCGTGGACCGCGCCTGCTGCTCCTCGATGGCTGCGGTCAACATGGCGTCGCGCTCGATCCGGCTTGGCGAGGTCGCGGTGGCGCTTGCCGGCGGCGCCGAGAACATGAGCAAGGTGCCATATTTCCTGACCGACTTTCGGTGGGGTCACCGGCTGGGTGACGTGTACCTCAAAGATCAGCTTGTCATCGCGGATCCGATGACCGGGAAGCCTCGCGCTGTCCAGGCTGGTGAGGAAGGAGTTGAGTTCGGCATCACCCGGGAAGAGCAGGACCGCTGGGCAGTGCGCAGCAACGAGCTCTATTTCAAGGCCAAGGCGGCCTGCAACTTCAAAGATGAGCTCATAACCATCCAGGTGCCGCAAGAGCGGGGTGAACCGATCCCATTCGCGGATGACGAGTCGCCCCGTGCGGACGTCACCCTGGAGAAGCTGGCGAAGCTGCCGACCATTTACGGCAGCCCGACCGTTACTGCCGGCAACGCCCCCGGACTGAGCACAGGCAGCTCAGCCATGGTGCTGATGTCGCAGGAGGAGGCAAAACGGCGGGGCAAGGAGCCTCTGGCCACGCTCCTTGGGTGGGCCATGGCATCCGGCCATCCCGACCGGATCGCGTCGATCCCGGCTGAATCGGCTCGCCTGTCACTGGCCAAGGCTGGCCTCACGATCGACGACATCGATTTGATCGAGATCAACGAGGCGTTTGCGGCGGTGCCGCTCGTTTCGACGCTGATCATGGCGGGCCGCGATCAGAAGAAAGCGGACGCGATTCGCGACAAGACGAATGTGAACGGCGGCGCAATCGCCATCGGCCATCCAACCGGCGCTACTGGCGCGAGGATGATCATGACCCTCATGTATGAACTTCGCCGCCGCCGCCAGGCGGCGGGCGACTCTCGGCCCTACTACGGCCTGGCCACGCTGTGCGGGGGTATCGGTGAAGGTGAGGCGGTCATCGTGAAAGTGGACGGATAACCGGCAGGGAAGTCGTCCGTTCGGGTATCAGATAACCGCGTCGGGCTGGTACGAGCCGAGGACCTCGCGGAGGGTTTCGCTGATCTCACCTACTGTCGCGTAGGCGCGCACGGCCTCGATCGTCGGCGGCACGATCGATGAGCCGTCTCGCGCTGCCGCCGCCAGAACGGCCAGCGCATCGCGCACGTGCCGTACGTCCCGCGTCTCTCGTACCCGGCGCAGCCTCTCGACCTGATCTGCCTCGATCGACGGGTCAATTGCAAAAGGCTGTGGTTTGTGACTGCCATCGTCGACGACGAAGCAGTTGACGCCGACGACCTTGCGTTCACCGCTGTCGATCTCCGTCTGGATCCGGTATGCGGATTCCGCGATCTGCTCCTTGAACCAGCCTGATTCGATGCAGGCGAGCGCCCCGCCCAGCTCCTCGATCTTGGCCAGCTCGGCGCGCACACGATGCTCGAGCTCCGCGGTCAGCGCTTCAATCGCATATGAGCCGCCAAGCGGATCGACCACCTTGGTCAGACCGGTCTCCTCGAGGATCACCTGCTGAGTGCGAAGGGCAAGCGTCGCCGCCTCCTCGGTGGGAACACCAAGCGCCTCGTCATACGCGGAGGTGTGGAGCGTCTGGACGCCCCCGAGTACGGCCGCCAGTGCGTTCAACGTCACGCGGACGATGTTCACCAACGGCTGCTGCGCGGTCAGGTTGGAACCGGCCGAGAACGCGAAGATGCGGAGCGCGCGGCTGTCAGGGTTCTGGGCGTGGAAGCGGTCGCCCATGATGCCGTCCCAAACCCTGCGTGCCGCGCGGTACTTCGCCACCTCTTCGAGGAGCTCCATGTCCGCGGTGAGGAACGTGAAGAGCGAAGGTGCGAAATCGTCCACGGTGAGCCCTCGCTCGACCGCAGCCTCGCAGTAGGCGATGCCGTTGGCAAACGTGAATGCAAGTTCCTGCACCGCGCTGGCGCCGGCTTCGCGAATGTGGTAGCCGCTCATGGAGAGCGGTGTCCAGCTCGGGAGGTGCCGCGCGCAGTACTCGATGACGTCGGCGGCGATGCGGAGGCCAGCGCGCGGCGGATAGATCTGTGTGCCGCGTGCGATGTACTCCTTCAGGACGTCGTTCTGGATGAGGATCCGCACCGCGTTGGGGTCCTGTCCTTTCCTTTCGGCGAGTGCGACATTGAGCGCAAGCCATAGGTGCCCTATCGAGTTGGCAGTGGTCCGAACCTGGCGGATGCTCTCGAGGGGGATGCCGTCGAACAGCACCTCCATGTCCGCGAGTGAGTCGATGGCGACTCCGACCCTGCCCACCTCTCCGCGGGCGTGTGGGTGATCTGAGTCGAGGCCGAGCTGCGTCGGCAAATCCAGTGCGACCGAGAATCCGGTTTGGCCCGCCTTCAGAAGGTCTTTGAACCTGGCGTTGGTCTGCTCGGCTGATCCGAAGCCGGCGTATTGGCCCATGATCCACGGCCGCTCCGAATACATCCGCTGAGTGATTCCGCGAGTGAACGGCGGCTGTCCAGGCGGCTCCGGGTCGGTGGCTCCGGCGGCTTGCATCTCGGCCTGCCCGTAGACCGGCGCGAGTGGGATCCTCGAACGTGTCTCAGCCATGCTACTTCCCCAGTGAGTGCCTCAGATCCGACGACGCTCTGAAGAGCATCAGCTCGTTGTTGCTCACCGTCACGAACCGGACTCCATGGTCGACCCAGGAGCGCGCCGATGGCGCGTCGGGCACCCAGATACCGACCGCGATACCTCGCTCACCGGCCTTCTCCACGATCTCGGTGATCGCCTCGCGCACCTTGGGGTGGTCGAACTGTCCAGGCAGTCCCAGCGACGTCGACAGGTCGTAAGGGCCGATGAACAACACGTCAAGACCGTCGATGGCAAGAATGCTTCCCAGGTCCGACGTGGCCAGGCGTGCCTCAACCTGCAGCACGATCAGCGGCTGCTCTGCATCTTTCCCGGTGAGAGACGCGAAGGGCACGCCTGAGTAACGCAGCTGCCTGGTCGAAGGTGAAGATCCCCGGCTGCCGTGCGGAGGGAAGCGGGTCAGGCGCACCGCCGCGGCGCCGTCTTTGGCCGATGTGACTCCTGGGATCACGATGCCCGCGGCTCCAAGGTCCAGCGCCTTGCCGACCTCTTGCGGAGCGCTCAACGGCACGCGCACCAACGCCGCCGCCTCCGACGCTTCCGCGGCGCGGATCAGATGCGGCAAGCTCTCAGGACCGTAAGGTCCGTGCTCGAGGTCGAGGATGACGAAGTCCCAGCCCGACCAGCCGAGGATCTCGACGACCTCCGGGCTCGGCGTCTGCACCCAGGTGCCGTACAGCACCTCTTTCGCCGCGAGCGCCTGCCTCAGGCGCTCCTGGTTCATGAACCGGGTGTTTTGTTGAGAAGGATCTTGATCGTGCCGGCGACGCAGACGTTCTGATGTTGGTTGCAGATCTGAAACTCGACGTCGGCCAGGCCACGCTCGTCGCCTTTCGGCTGCAGCCCCGCGATCTTCGACGTGTAGGTGATCGTGTCGCCGAGCAGGACCGGGTTCACGAAACGCACCCTGTCAAAGCCATAGAGCGCCACGACCGCCTGGCCTGAGATTGGGGCCAGACCAGTCATCATGGAGACGAGCAGCAGTCCGTGCGCAATGCGTGTACCAAACGGGCCGTTCGCGGCGTACGCCGCGTCATTGTGCAGCGGACTCCAGTCGCCGCTGACCGCGCTGAACAGAGCGATATCGGTCTCGGTGATAGTGCGGCCTCGGGTGCCGGCGAACACATCGCCCACGGCCAACTGGTCGAAATACTTGTCCAGCAATGTCCCCTCCAAAAGGGCGTGCGAGCCGGCAAATCATATACCCGGCGCGTCATGCCCAGGACTCTCAGCGGCTAATAAACGAACGCTCGTTAGCCAATAGAATGCAACGCGTGGACGCTGCCCGGCGATTTGACGGCCAGACGGCAATCGTCACGGGCGCCGGGCGGGGCATGGGCCGGGCGATAGCGGTCGCACTGGCGTCCGAGGGAGCCAACGTTGTCGTGGCCGAGGTTGACGAGGCTGCCGCGAAAGAGGTCGTTCAAGCGATTCAGAAGGCGGGCGGGCGCGCACTGGCTGCGAAGATCGACATCAGCAGCGTCGACGACGTGCGACGCCTCTTCAAAGAGACGCTCGCCGAATACGGAGACGTCGACATTCTCATCAACAATGCCGGCATCGGCATCGCCAAGCCGCTCGTCGATTACACCGAGGCCGATTGGGACAAGCAGCTGGGCGTCAACCTCAAGGGGATGTTCTTTGCCACCCAGGAAGCAGCGCGAGTCATGATCCCAAAGCGTCGTGGCAAGATCGTGAACTTTGCATCGACGGCAGCCTTCGTGTCGTCCTCCACGCCGGAGACTGCCTACGACATCAGCAAGGGCGGCGTCCGGCAGCTCACCGTCTCTGTCGCCGCCGAGCTTGCCCCGTACCACATCAACGTCAACGCCGTGGCGCCCGGGACGATCATGACCGACCTCACCTTGCGCGTTCTGGATACTGAGGACAAGATGGCCAGGGCGTCGGCCAAGATCCCGCTCGGTCGCTTGGGTAAGCCCGAGGACATGGTCGGCCCCGTTCTCTTTTTGTGCTCTTACGAAGCGGACTACGTCACCGGCCACGTGCTCGTGGTCGATGGAGGATGGTTGCTTTTCTGACCGCTTCGCCCGCCTTGCGCACTCCAGACTCACTGTTCGGGCTTCGCTGGCGGTTGTGGCTGATGACGTTCGGCCATCTCGTGATCGACTCCAACGCGGCGCTGCTCTTCGCCCTGCTTCCCCTTTTCGTGACGCAGCTACACATCAATCTGGCGCAGGCCGGCGCCCTGTCCACCCTCTTGCTGATGACGTCCAGCATCACACAGCCGCTGTTCGGCTTCGCGCACGACCGCTATCCGCTTTTTCCCATGGCGGCCGCCGGCCTTCTGCTCGCTGGCATAGGGATGGGACTGACGGGTTTCGCGACGAGCTACGTGCAGATGGTCGCCCTGGTGCTCATTTCAGGAATTGGCATCGCGGCGTTCCACCCCCAGGCTGTCGCGCAGGCTTCCCGCGCCAGCGCGGGCAGCCAGGAATGGGGCATCGCGATGTTCTTCACCGGTGCGTCATTTGGCACCGGGATCATGTCCCTGCTGATCGTTCCCCTTGCGTACAGGTTCGGTCCGCACGCGACCCTCGTGACGGTGATTCCGGCCGTCATCGCGGCTGCGCTCTTCCTGCGCGCCTACTCGAGCTGGATGCGTCCTGTGACGAGGCCACCCGGAGGCGCCACGGCAGCGGCTTCGATGCGCGCCGTGGCCCTCCCTCTCGGCATGTTGCTGGTCGTTTCGATCCTCCGCTCGGCGGTGCTGACGGCTTACCTCACCTTCCTGCCGACGCTGGTCGTCTTTCGGACTGGCAGCCTGGGACTGGGAGCGGTAGCCTTGGCGGCCTTTCTGTTTTCTGGATCGCTTGGCGCCATCATCGGCGGCGCCGTAGCGCACCGCATAGGCAGCACGCCGGTCGTGCTGGTGTCGCTTGTCGCGGGCCTGCTCGGGCTGCTGCCGGTGCCATGGCTGCCCACGCCTCTTCTTGTGCCCTGGATGGTTGGCGCCGGGGTGCTCATGTTTGCCTCTGAAGCCCAGGTGACGGCGCTCGCGCAGCGGCTGCTGCCGGCGTTCGTCGGCACAGCCTCGAGCTTGATCATGGGCGTCGGGCTCGGCCTGGGGAACGCCGGCGCCCTGGTCACGGGCGCAGTTGCGGACCGTCGCGGCATCCAGGTCGCCATGACCGCGACTACGTTCTTGATGGTCGGGGCGATCGCCGCCGCCGGCGTTTACGCGCTGTCCATGCGCGGGCAGCGCTCGCGCGCCCCCCAGGACGCCTGGCGATGAAGTTTGGAATCGGCATGTTCAGCGCGCAGAGACCACCTGACTCTCCACGCACCCACAGCGGCCTGTACGAGGACATGCTGCGCCAAGCTCGCCTCGCTGAAGAGGTGGGCCTCGACTCCTTCTGGATCGCCGAGCACCACTTCGCCGAAGACGGTTATGCGGCCGCGGTGATCCCCGTCTGCGCCGCCGTCCTTGGTGCCACGACCAGGTTGATCGCCGGCACGAGCGTCGCGATCGCCTCGTTCTACAACCCGATCAGGCTGGCCGAGGACGCCATCGCCGCCGACCTTCTAAGCGGTGGTCGGTTCGTGCTCGGTCTCGGCACTGGCTACCGCCCGGAGGAGTTCGCCGGCATGGCCATCGAACCCGAGACCGATGAGGCCCGGCTCGACGAGGTCGCGGAGATCCTGGAAAAGGCCTTCACCGGCCGTCCGTTTGCACACCACGGACGCTTTTACGAGATTCCTCGGCTCACGATCACGCCGGCTCCATTCACTCTGGGCGGCCCGCCGATCATGCTGGCGGGGGACGGCGTGATCGATCGCGACGCCGTCCGCGCCGCCGAGCGGGGCAAGCGGTACATGATCGACCCCTCGCTTCCGCTTGACGAGATCTCTCGCCTGGTCGCGCTGTACGACGCCGCGTACGCGGGTGACTCCACGATGGAGCTGCCCTTGTTCAACTATGGGTTCATCAGCGAGGAATCCGATCCGTGGGAGGAGATGCGCGACGGCTTCACCTATCTCAGGCAGACGTACGACCGGTGGGCGGGCCGACCGGTCCGTGAGGTCCACCGCGCGAACCACCGCTTGATCCTGGGGAACGTGGGGGAGGTCGCCGAGCAGGTGCTCGAGTACCACCGCATGTTCGGCGACCGGCTGCATTTCGTCCTGCGGCTCGACTATCCAGGCCAGGCTCCGGCGCGCGCGGAACGGGCGACTCAGCTGTGGGGCCAGGTCGCGAAGTCCGTGCGGGGCGAGCTTTCGCACGCTCAACGCGCATGACTCGCCAGGTAATCGAGACGATCGACACGCACACGCTGGGTGAGCCGACCCGGATTGTCCTCAGTGGGTTTCCCAAGCTGCGCGGACGCACGCTGAAAGATCGATCCCAAGACCTGCTGCGCCGCCACGGTGACCTCCGCCGAGCGCTCATGTGGGAGCCTCGCGGCCACCTGGTGATGTTCGGCGCAGTCGTCGTCCCACCCGCCGACCCGGCCGCAGACCTGGGCCTTGTCTTCATGGACGGAGGTGGAGCGGTGGAGATGTGCGTCCACGGCACGATCGGAGCCGTGACGGCCCTGGTGGAAACCGGTCGGCTGAAGCCGCCGCGCGACGGAGTCCTGACGGTCGACACGCCGGCCGCGCCGGTGCGCGTGCACGTCCGGCGATCAAAGTCTCACGTCAGCGCGGTCGAGCTGGAAGGAGTTCCGAGTCGCAGCGTGGCGACAGGGCTCAGAGCCCGTGCAGCCGGAAAACAGGTCGTGTACGACCTCGCCTATGGCGGCAACCTGATCGCGATCGTGCGCGGCGCCGAATTGGGAATCAAAGTGGAAGCTCCTGCCTTCCGCGCGCTGGTCGATGCCGGCATGGAGATCAAGACGCAGGCCCAGAAGGCGTGGGCGGTGGCGAAAGGGCGACTTGGTCCATGGGGCGAGGTCGTCTCGACGCTCGTTTACTCAAAACTTGGCGCCGGACGCTATCGCGACCTCGTCGTCTTTCGCGACCACTCGGTGGATCGCTCGCCGTGCGGTTCCTGCTTCTCAGCCCTCATGGCGCAGCTGCATGCGACGCGCCGGCTGCGCGTGGACGAGTGGGTGGAATGCGAGAACCTGCTGGGTCTGTTCTTTCGAGGACGGCTTGTCGATCGAGGCGGCGAGCTCATCCCGCAGCTTTCCGGCTCCGCCTTCATCACCGGCGAGCATCGCTTCCACATCGATTCCCGCGATCCGCTTCGTCACGGGTTCCAGCTCGGATGAACCCCCGCCGCTTGAAGGTGGGTGTCGTGCTGCCCACCTACCGGCGCCTCGCAACGGCCGAGAACATCCGCCTCGCGGCGCAGCTCTGCGAATCGCTCGGCTTCGACTCCGTCTGGGTGACGGATCACGTGGTCGTGCCGTCCGCGAGCCTGGAAGCGTTCGGACCGACGTTCTACGAAGCGGTCACCGTGATGTCGTACGTCGCGGCCATCACTAGCCGGGTGCAGATCGGCGCCGCAATCCTGATCGTCCCGTACCGCCACCCTCTCGTCCTCGCCAAGATGCTGGCCACTGCCGACCAGCTGTCAGGCGGAAGGATGATCCTCGGCGCCGGCCTGGGCTGGCTTGAGAGCGAATCCGACCTGATGGGGGTGCCTCACAAGCGGCGGGCGCGGATCGCCGACGAAGCGCTGGGCGCGATCCGTGCTTGCTGGGAAGCGGACGAGCCTGAGTTTCACGGTGAGGTGTACGACTTCGCGGGCTTTCACTTTGCGCCGAGACCGCACTCGAATCGCCGCCTGCCCATCTTCATCGGCGGCGCGTCCACGCCTGCGCTGCGCCGCGCGGCGCGTTTCGGTGATGGGTGGATTGGTGACGGTCAGACGTTCGAGGAGCTCGAGGTCGCTCTCGGCCAGCTGGCACACGAGCTGGCCGCGCAGGGCCGCGCGCCAGGCGGGATGGAAGTGGCGATGCGGACAGGGCTCCAGGTCGCCGCCGACCGGACGGGCATCACCGAGTCGCCTTCCGAGCAAGGTTGGAAGAGCGCCGAGTTCCTCACCGCGGGCCGCACTCCATTCCGCGGCCTTCGCGAAGAGGTGGTCGCCGATTTCAAGCGGGCGGCCGAGCTTGGTGTCGGCCACCTCATCTTTGAGTTTCCGGTCTCGAGGGGCGAGGAGTCGATGGCGCTTTTCGAAACGCTGGCCGGCATCCGCGAGGATGCCGGTGTATAGGCACTTCAGCCGCGAGGAGATCTTTGCGCTCGATCCGTCAGAGGTCGCCGACGCCATGGCTCTAGCGCTTGCTATGGTCTCGCGTGGCGCGGCGGTGGCGCCGGTCCGCGCACACATAGACCTTGGCGATGGAGCGGGCACATTCCTCATCTCAGGCGCGCTGACCGAGCTCGACCTGCTGAGCGTCAAGGTGATCAATGTGCGGCCGCAAAACCC
Organism: Candidatus Dormibacteraceae bacterium; assembly: GCA_041493095.1. Classification (GTDB taxonomy): domain Bacteria; phylum Chloroflexota; class Dormibacteria; order Dormibacterales; family Dormibacteraceae; genus Palsa-870. The sequence goes on along the minus strand of JBGPYE010000009.1, from coordinate 2,522 downwards.
CGACCGCGGGCTCGAGCGACTCCAGGGCTCGTTGACCGTTTTCGAATCCAGCACCGGGCGCCCGCTCGCGACCCTGGACGCTCGGGCGGCGACCGAGGTCCGAACCGCGGCCTGCAGCGCCGTCTCGCTCCGGCTGCTGGCCCGATCGGATGCGACCGTGCTGACCGTTTTCGGCACCGGTCCGCAGGCTGCCGCGCACCTGCGGGCGATGACACGTGAGCGGGAGTTCGGCGAGATCCGCGTCGTCGGCCGGAACCAGGACGCCGCGCGCGATCTGGCAGCGCAGTACGCCGGCGCGAAAGCCAGGACCGCTGGCGAGGCTATGCCCGGGGCACATGTCGTCGTCACAGCGACCAATTCGACCGTGGCACTCTTTCCATCGGCAGCAGTGGATCCAGGGACGCACATCGCCATGGTTGGGAGCGGCAGCGCGAATGCCTCGGAGGCCGAGCCCCAGCTGCTGGCTCGCGCGGCTGCGATCCGAGTCGATCACCGGCCGACGTGTCTCGAGGAGTCCGGTGAGATCGTCGGCGCCATACGCGCAGGGCTGATCGATGAGGCTGCGGTGCGAGAGCTGGGCGAGGTGGTCCTCGGCGTGGCGCCCGGCCGCACCAGCCCTGACGACATCACCGTCTACAAATCCGTCGGCAACGGCACACAGGATGCCGCCCTGGCGGCGCTGCTTCTCGGGATCGGCTCGCGTCCGTGAGGCTCGGTCTCGGCATTTTCGGTATGCAGTCGGTTCCGCAGCGCCCAGATCACCACGTGAAGCTCTACCGCGACGTGCTCGAGGACGCTGAGCTGGCCGAAGCCCTTGGCTTTGACTCGATCTGGCTCTCCGAGCATCACTTCTGGTTCGACGGCTACTGCCCGGCGGACATCGCTGTGGCCGGCGCCATCCTGGGACGCACGACGCGCCTTGGCGTCGGCACCGCCGTGATGCTCCTGCCCATGCACTCGGTCCAGAAGGTGGCCGACGACGCAGCGACGATGAGCCGGCTTGGCGACGGCCGGCTGACGCTTGGCGTTGCGCTCGGCTATCGCGATGCGGAATTCGATGGCTTTGGCGTGCGGCGCAAGGACCGCGGCAAGTTGATGGACGTCATGCTCCCGCGCCTGGCCGAATCTTGTCGAACCGCAAGGCCACCTGTGCCCCTGTATGTCGGGGTCGCCACGGCGATCGCGGCGCAGCGCGCTGCCCGCCTGGGTTTGCCTTTGTTCGCCGACTCGACGATGAACCCGCAGGAGCTGCGTGAGATGCTCGACGCGTACAACTCTGCCGCGGCAGCCGCCGGCGTCACCCCACCTTCGGCGCACGCGCTCCAGCGCGATGTTTTCGTCACCGACGATCGCGAACGGGATTGGGCGATGCTCCTGCCCGAGCTCCACTACATGCGGCGGCAGTACGGCGGCTGGTCGCTTCCCCAGGAACGTGAGGAAACCATTCCGTCCTACCTTCAGCGGCTGGAGTCCGACATCGAGGCCAAGCTGAAGAACCTGATCATGGGCGACGCCGCGCACGTCGCGGCTCGACTGCGTGAGTTCGAAAAGCTCGGGTTCGACCTCATCGTCTGCCGCAGCCAGTTCGGCAACCTCCCGCGCGAAAGCCTCCACCGAGCATTCGAGGGACTGAGCCGAGTCCGCGAAGAGGTGGTGTCATGAGACTCGGGCAGGGGCCGATCGGGCTGAACCTCATGACCCGGGCAAGGCTGGTAAGTCTCGCCACACAGGCTGTCGCCTCGTCCTTTGATGCGGTCTGGGTGGCTGAGGCGCGGGCTCAGGGTGTCGGTGGTGGGCTGTCCGCGGCGGCGATGATCGCCCAGGCTGTACCGATTCGCATCGGGGCCGCCGTCGACGCCGGCCTCTATCACCCGCTGCACCTGGCGGAGGACATCGCGATCGCCGACCTCACTTCGCAAGGCAGGATCGAAGTCTTGCTGCGCTTTAACACCGAGGCCTCGGCGCGATACGGGACACCGGCGCGGCGAGGTTGGTTCGAAGAGCACGTCCAGGTGCTCGCCGCCGCCCTCAGCGGGGCTCACATCCGGTGGGATGGCGAGCACCTGCGGGTGCCCGCTCGCATCGATGCCAACCAGCCGGCCCCCGAGCGATTGGCCCTCAACCCGCGACCGGCCCAACCTGTGGTTCCGGTCTGGCTGGAATGTTCCGAGCCCTGGATGCAAGAGCTCGCGTACCGGCTCGGATTTGGAGTAGCGGTTTCATGGAAACCTGATGCCAGAGTTCCGGCCGCCACCGGACGATGGCCCGGGATGCTGCTGTGCCCGGGCAATGTTGACCCGGACGATCTGCTCACGGCAGCGGCCGACAGCGCTGGTTATTTCCTTGTCGCAGCTGAGACTGTCGAGGAGGCGGCGTCGGCTGGCAGGCGGCTCGCTGGGCCTCTTCGCATGCCCGACTTCCCCGCCTGGATCAACCGGCAGTAAACGAGCGTTCGTTTGTCAGAAAGCCTGTGGTATCGTCACCCGCGATGGGAGCTACAAGCGACGTCGTTCTGTACACCC
>JBGPYE010000130.1:0-5487 GCA_041493095.1 Candidatus Dormibacteraceae bacterium | reverse complement strand
GATCGCAGTGCAGTTGCCCGGTGAGCCCCAGCGCACCCAAGGGCCGATGCAGTCGATCGCCCTGGTCGCCGTGCTGGTCGTCTGGTCGCTGTGCATACTCGTGCCGATCGTTCGGTTCTGGCTGTCCGCCAAGGGCCGGCACAGCGTCGAGGTGGCGAGACTGCGGGCGCTCAGCGTGGGCTATGGCGGCATCCTCTTTGTGGTGATCATCGGCACTCTTGGCGCGGGCCTTGGCCCGGGCTGGACGCTCATCACCGACGTGATCACGCTGGCTGTAGTTCCCATCCTCTATGTGAGCTTCGCGCCGCCCGCGTGGTTGAGACGCATGTGGCGAGAGCCGGAGGAGGACCAGTTCCGGAGCGCGCTGCACGATCTCCTCATTCACAGCCCGGACCGCGCGACGCTGGCCGGCCGCGCGCTCGGCTGGGCCCAGCGCCTGGTTGGAGGCGAAGGGGCTTTCGTGATCGATTCCGACGACTTGATCCTCGCTGCTCGTGGAGTGGAACCCGAAGAGGCAGCCGAGATCGCATCGGAGCACGACTTCCTATTGGCCGTAAAGCGGGGACATGAACCGTGGCGCAAGGAGCACATGCTCGTAGTCCCGTTGGATCTTCAGAATGGTCGCGGGGCCATCGTCATCATCTCCGGCCGTCTGACCCCGATCTTTGGGGACGATGAGCTGGGCCGTCTCGTCCTGTACGCGAGCAGCATCTCAGCCGGACTCGACCGCGTGACCCTCAGCTCGCGCATCCATGCGTTGGAGCGGGCGAAGAGCGATTTCCTCAATGTCGCTTCGCATGAGCTTCGCGGACCGATGACGATCATCAAGGGCTACCTGACGATGCTCGAGGCAGGCTCGCTGGGTGACCTTTCCCCGAAAGCGTCCTCAGTGCTTCCGCTGCTCATCTCGAAGTCCGACGAGATCAACTGGATGCTCGAGCAAATGGTCGAAGCGTCCCGGCTGGAGGAAGGCCGGCTCGAGCTCAACAAGACGCGGGGCGACGTTGTCGAGATCACCGACATGGCGATCCATGGTGTGAAGATGCTGCTGCGAGGTCACGACGTGAAGCTCGATGAACCGGCTGAGCCCCTGGAAGCCGAGATCGACCCCGACCGGTTCCAGATGGTGGTCAGAAACCTGCTCAGCAACGCGGCCAAATACTCACCGGCCGGCACAGACATCGTCGTTCGCATCAAGCGCGATGAGGGGATGGCAGCCATCTCCGTCATCGACCAGGGCGTCGGCATCAGCGAGGAAGACCAGGCAAACCTGTTCACTCGCTTCGGCCGCATCCCGACCACCCAACACGTCCAGGGCACGGGGCTCGGACTGTGGCTTTCGCGCGAGATTGCACGGATGCATGACGGAGACCTGACGGTGCAGTCCGCTGCCGGCACAGGCAGCACCTTCGTCCTTAAGGTGCCGCTGACCCAGTAGCCTGCTCCACGTGGAGCCTCAGGTTCGCTTGGAGTTCGAAACAACCCGTCCGTTGGACCTGCACTCGACGCTCGCACCCATCGGCCTCGGTCCCTCGCTCTTCTTCGACGGCGCCGACGCCTGGCGTGCCACCAGGACGCCTGAGGGTCCGGCGACGATTCATCTCCGGCAGAGAGCCGGAACGATCGAGGTGGAAGCCTGGGGGCCAGGCGGGCCGTGGGCTGCGGCCCGGGCTCTTTATCTCTGTGGGGAGCAGGACGACCCGAGTGGATTCACGCCGAAGCATCGAGTGATCGCCGAGCTGCATCGCCGCCACCCCGGCCTGCGCCTGACCAGGACGGGTGCCGTGTTCGAGGCGCTTGTGCCGGCGGTGCTGGCGCAGAAGGTCACCACGATCCAGGCACAGGCCGGGTACCGGGCCCTGGTTGCAGCCCTCGGGGAGGCCGCGCCGGGTCCCCTGCGCTTAAGGCTCCCGCCCGCGTCTCAGGTGCTGGCGCGCACTCCTTACTGGGCTTTTCACCCCTTTGGCATCGAGCGCCAGCGCGCAGAGGTCATCATCCGCGCCGCCCGGAGCGCCAACCGGCTCGAGGAGATCACGACGATGGACCGTGAGGGCGCCTACCACAGGCTTGAGGCGTTTCCGGGGATCGGCCCATGGACCGCCGCCAAGGTCGCGCTCGTCGCGCTCGGCGACCCGGACGCCGTTCCTGTCGGCGACTACCACCTGCCTCATGCGGTCGGCTACGCGCTGGAGGGGACCCCGCGCTCCAGCGATGAAAGGATGCTTCAGCTGCTCGATCCATACCGCGGCCATCGCGCTCGCGTGATCCGGCTCCTGACCATCTCGGGGATCGGAGCGCCGAAATTTGGTCCGAAAAAGCCGCTACGTGACATCATCGACCGCTGAGATCAGTCGTCGAGCTTGGCCAGCTGCTCCTCAACCAGGGAGATCAGCTCGCCCATCGCCTTGCGGTCGAAGATCAGGCTGGCGCCTGCGACTTTGAAGAGTTCCGGCAGCGGCCGGGTCGCGCCAAGGGCCAGCGCCTCGCGGTATTTCCTGACTGCGTCGCCACCGTCCCTGAGGCTGTTGCGCCACACCTGCAGTGCGCCGAGCTGCGCGATCCCGTATTCGATGTAATAAAACGGGCTGCCGAAAAAATGTGGCTGCTGGTACCAGCGCGCGATGCGTTCCGCATCGAGCCCGGTCCAGTCCACGGAAGGGCCCTCGAAGCGTTGGCGCAGCTCGAGCCACTTCCTGTCGCGTGCACCGGCGTCACGACCGTCCTGCTCCGTGTAGATCCACTGCTGGAACGCGTCGACAGACGCGCAGTGCGGGAAGAAAAGCACGATTCCCTCCAGCAGCTCGGCGCGCGACCTTCGAGCGTCGTCCTCGCTGTAGTACCCGCCGCTCTTCTGGTCGATGAAAGGCGCAGCCAGGAGCTCCATCGACATCGACGCCACCTCGGCCATCTCGGACCCGGGATGGCGCTGAAAGAGCAGGGGAAGTCGTGAAGCTTCGAGGGAATGGAACGCGTGGCCCGACTCGTGCAGCAGGGTGCTCACGTCGCGGTCGACGCCAACCGCATTCATGAAGATGAGCGGCATCTTTCTGAAAGCGAGGGTCTGGCAGTAAGCCCCGGGCGCTTTGCCCTTGCGGTTGTCGAGGTCCAGCAGGTCCGCGTCGGCCATGCTGCGGTAGTACGTTCGAAACTGGGGATCCACGTGGGCGAATACAGCACCAGCACGGTCGATGAGGGTGGCGACGTCATCGAATGGCTTGAGAGCCGGCCGGCCTTTCGGGTCCGCGGTGACGTCCCACGGCCGCAGCGCGTCAAGGTTCATCTGACGTCGGCGCCGCTCCATGAGCCGTCCAACCGCTGGACGGACGGCGGTTTCGACCGCCTCGTGAAAACGAATGCAGTCGTCCGGTGTGTAGTCGAACCGGTTTTTCTCCAGGTGCGCGTAATCGCGGTAGTTGTCGTAGCCCGCATTTCGGCCCACCTGCTGGCGCAGGTCGTACATGCCATCGAATATGTCCGCCAGGCGGTCGCGCTCGTCTATGTAGGGCTTTGCCCTCAGCCTGAAGGCGCGCTCGCGGACGGCTCGGTTGTCCGATTGCAGGAAGGGGAGGAGCTGCGAAGGGGTTTTCTCCTCGCCATCCCAATCTACGGTCATCGCGCCGTTGACCTTCGACCACTCGGTCTCGAGCTTCGACAGCTCGGCGAAAAGCGGCACGTTCGCTTCCGCGAACAGTTGCATCTGGTTGCGGAAGCGCTGCACCGTCGTCTCGAGACCCGGCCTCACGAATCCCAACTCGACAAGACGGGCCTGAAGGCGGACGCGCTGCTCGCGGGCTTTGGGGGAGATCTGCGTACCGAACCTCAGCTGCGCCGTCTCGCGGGCTGGGTCGGACGTGTCGCATGAATAGGCGAAGCTCGCAAGGGCGCCTGCTTCCGAGAGCAGCGACTCGAAGCGGGACCAATCGGCCAGCCAGGCTTCGACGTTGGAGCGATCGAGTGGGCGCGAAGCCAGCTCTTCGTAGTAAGGAAGGATGTCCTCCCAGGCCGCATTCTTGAAAGCATCCGGCGATTCCGGAAGAGCCACCACGCCACGTCACCCCCCCGCTGTTGGTGTACGTCATGGTACAGAGGACGGTTTAGGGAATCTTCACCGGCCGATTTGCGCCTCTAAGCGGGCAGCACTGTGTCCACCGCGCGCCAGCAGTACCAGGCGGCGACGGTGCGGTACGGGCGAAACGGTTCGCCCTCAGCGCGGAGAGCACGCGGTGCAGGAAGGTCCTTGAGCTTGTGGGCGCGGGCCCAGCCCTTGCGCACTCCGTAATCGTCGACCGGCCACACGTCGAGCCGCCGCAGCTGGAAGATGAGGAACATCTCGGCGGTCCATCGCCCGATGCCGCGCACCTGCACGAGGCGCGCCACCAGGTCATCGTCCGAAAGGGATTCGACGTCGTGCAGAGGGACCGTACCGTCCTCCACTTTTCGAGCGAGGTCGCTGATCGCCGCCGCCTTCGAGCCGCTGAGACCGGCGGAGCGCATCGCCCCGTCAGGCAGCGCGGCCACCGCGCCGGTAGACAGGCCGTCGGCGAACAGCTTCAGGAACCGCCCGTGGATCGCGGCCGCCGCCGCGCCCGCCAGCTGTTGGTACAGGATCGAGCGCACCAGGGCCGCGAAGCTGTCTTCGAGTGGATCGCGCAGCTCGATCGGTCCGGCTGCCTTGATCAGGACAGCCATCGCCGGATCGCGCCGCGCGACCAGCCGGGTGCCGCGCACCAGGTCCGAGACCGGTTGCGGGCTCAGGCGAATTCGGACATGAAGTGGGCGAACTGGTCGCGCGACAGACGCAGCTCAGATTCGCCCAGCTCCATCAGCGGGCGCTGGGGAATGTGCTCAGTGGTGGCGAAGTCCTCCATCGACGTGTCCAGGTAGAGCAGGCCGGTCACCAGGTGACCGGCAGCGCGTCCCTCCTCCAGCACCTGCATCGCCGCGCGGCGGTCGGAGGGGTCGTGGTCCTCGGCCAGCTTCTTGAGGATGATGTGCGATCCGTCGTGCAGCTCGACGTCGCGGATGGTCCCCGGCTCGTAATCGACGTGGACCTCCTCGAAGAAGGGGATGAAAGACACGTCTGCGATCGATTCTTCGTGGTCCTTGACCCAGCTGTAGCTCTTGGTCGAGCCGTCGTGGTCGTTGAAGGTCACGCACGGCGAGATGATGTCCAGGATCGCGGTCCCGCGATGCGCAATCGCCGCTTTGATCAGAGGGACGACCTGCTTTCCGTCGCCGCTGAACGAGCGGGCGACGAAGGAGCAGCCCAGGGTGAGTGCGACTGCGCACGGATCGATTGGCTGAAAGGTGTTGACGGCGCCTTTCTTCTGAACCGAGCCCAGGTCGGCGGTGGCCGAGAACTGGCCTTTGGTCAGCCCGTAGGTGCCGTTGTCTTCGATGATGTACGTGCAGTCGACGTTGCGTCGGATCATATGCATGAACTGGCCCAGGCCGATCGAGGCTGTGTCGCCGTCGCCGGATACGCCG
>JBGPYE010000152.1:0-4920 GCA_041493095.1 Candidatus Dormibacteraceae bacterium | reverse complement strand
GCAGCGGATCGCGGCGGCGTTGTCCGCCGCCGGGTCGATCACGAGGCGGTGATGGCCGTGATCCGTGATGAGGTGGCGGGCGAGCGTGCGGATCGCGTCGGCGCCGAGCCCTTGGCCGTGGAGTGCGGGATCGAGATAGATGTCGATGCCGGCGTGCCGGTAGTCGGGCTCATCCTCCGCATGGCACTGGATCGCGCCGGCGACCCGGCCGTCGTGCTCGATGACAAACGTCTCAGTTCCCTCTTCCGCGAGGTCCTCGGCGACCGAAGCCGCCATGTCCTCTCCCCCACGCCACCAGCTGAGGACCTCCGGAGTCGACCGGATCCTCGCCAGCTCCGTCACGTCTGCGGTGGTGGCTTGTCGGAGGGTCACCTGTTCGCCGCGCAGGGTGGTCATTGCTAGCCGCTGAGTGACGCTTCAGCGTCGCGGACCAGGTCGCGGACGATCTCGCCAGCGGGCTTGATGTCGTTCACCACGGTGCATGATTCGCCGGCCCAGAGCGGCGCGTACTCGATGTCTCCGTCAAAGTCGGGAGGCGCACTTCCGATTGCATAGCGCGGCCAGTCGGCCACATCTCCCGTAGACAAGCTGCGCTTGCCGATCGACGTCCCTTCGCCGGGGCGTTTTCCTGTAGGCGGCCGTCCGGCCGCGTCCCATTCCGCAAACGTCTTGTTGCGGAGCGTCCGATGCGGTGCGCCCGGCCACCAGACGTCGTACAGCTCGTTTAAGACAGTGTCTTTTGCGGTGCTTTGCACGATTCGCAACTTGTAAGCCGGATGGACCCATGCCTCATCGCTTGCGACGAAGCGGGTCCCGAGTGAAACGCCCTGCGCGCCGGCTCGCAACGCGCGCGCGACTCCGGCGCCATCGCCGATCCCTCCAGAGGCAAGCACCGGCACCGGGTCGATCGCCGCGATCGTCGCGGGCAGCAGGTCCCAAATCGACGTGGTCCCTCTGACATGGCCGCCAGCCTCGATGCCTTGGGCAATGACCGCATCAACGCCCGCATCGGCTGCGAACTTTGCTTCCTCCACCGATCCGACCTGGATGAAGACCTTGACTCCAGTGCCGCGAGCGCGCTCGACGTAGGGCGCCGGATCACCCCAGAAGAGCACCACCACCGCAACATGCTCGGCTGCCGCCGTGGCCACCTGATCCAGCAAGAAGGCGCGGTCCTCATCGGACTCCTCGGCGATGATGAAGTTGATTCCGAAGGGTAGTCGCGTCAGTTTTTGGGTGTTTGCTATGCGTCGGCGGATCTCGCTGGGGTCCATGCCACTGGCGCCCAGTACCCCGAGGCCTCCGGCGTTCGACACTGCAGCGGCAAGCTCCGGTACGGCGGCGGAGCCGACGCCGGCGGAAAAGATCGGGTACTCGATGCCGAGCGATCGACAGAGCGGCGTTCGCAGCCCCAGCCCCACGCCTGGATTGTGAGGCGGTTTGGGCGGTCTGGCCAGCCATAGAATGCGTCCGTGAAGGCGGCCCGCGCCGAGGCACCAGCGGGAACCGTGACCATGCTCTTCACCGACATCGAAGGCTCGAGCGACAGCGTCCGGGCGCTCGGCCCCGACCGCTGGGAATCAGTCCTCGAGCATCACACCGGCATCATTCGCGAAGCGCTGGCCCGACACGGCGGGTACGTGGTCCGGAGCGAGGGCGACTCCTTCTTCGCGGTCTTCACCAGCCCGAGCGCCGCGGTGGCCTCTGTGGCGGAGATGCAGCGCCGCCTGCATGAAACGGCCTGGCCGCACCAGGCGTCGGTGCGTGTGCGGATGGGGCTGCACACCGGCGAGGCGAGACCTGCCAGTGCCGCCAGTGGCGTTGACTACGTGGGCTTTGAGGTCAGCCGCGCCGCACGCATTGCCGCCGCGGCCCATGGCGGGCAGGTTCTCGTCTCGGACACGACCGAGTCGCTCGTCCGCGACGGGCTCGCCCCTGGGCTCACGCTTCGAGACCTCGGCGAGCATCGATTCAAGGACCTCGTTCGGCCGCAGCGCATCTACCAGCTCCTTGTCGAAGGATTGCCGGACAGCTTCCCCACGCTGCGGAGTCTTGACTCGACTCCGAACAACCTTCCGACGCAGACGACGACATTCATCGGACGAGAGCGTGAGCTCGCGAGCGCGGTCGAGCGCCTCAAGACGACCAGGCTGCTGACGCTGACAGGCCCGGGCGGGAGCGGCAAGACCCGGCTTGCCCTCCACCTCGCAGCGGACCTCCTCGAGCGCTATCCCGACGGGGTGTGGCTGGCTGAGCTGGCGTCCGTCACGGACCCAGCGGGGGTGGGTCCCGCGGTCGCTGCCGCGGCGCACATCGGTGAACGCCCCGGTCGCCCTGCCGTCGAAATGATTGTCGAGTCGCTCCGCAAGCGGCACGTCCTGCTGGTGCTGGACAACTGCGAGCACCTCATCGGTGCATGCGCGGAGCTGGCCGATGCCCTCGTCCGCTCATCCCCCCTTCTGACTGTCATCGCTACGAGCCGCGAAGGCCTAAACGTTCCAGGCGAGGCGCTCATGCCCGTGCCCTCGCTTCGCGTTCCCGACAGCGACCAACTCCCTCCGCTCGACGAATTACGTCAATACGAGGCGATCAGCTTATTCGTGGACCGGTGCTCCGCATACCAGCCCGGGTTCACCCTCACGGAGGAGAACGCAGTCGATGTTGTGCGGATCTGCCGGCGGCTGGACGGCGTACCGCTCGCCCTAGAGCTGGCGGCTGCGCGGGTCAGGGTTCTCTCCGTCGCCGAGGTGGCGCGGCGGCTCGACGACAGGTTCCGCCTCCTCACGGGCGGCGGGCGAACGGTGGTCGCGCGACAACAGACTCTGCGCGCGCTCATCGACTGGAGCTACGACCTTCTCACCGAGACCGAGCGTCTCCTGCTTCGACGGCTGTCCATCTTTGTTCGGGGCTGGACCCTGGAGGCGGCCGAAGCCGTGTGCGCCGGAGAGGGCATCGAACGCGATGCAATCCTCGAGCTGCATGCGCACCTCGTCGACAAGTCGCTCGTCGTGATGAAGGATCGAGGTGGTGTCACGCGCTACTCGATGCTCGAGACGATCCGCGAGTACGCGCGTGAGAAGCTGGTCGACTCCGGCGAGGCGGCGGTTCTTCGCCAGCGACACTTCGAGCATTTCTTCCGTTACGCAGACGAGATGCTGCTATGGACTCGTTCAGCGCCTTCCTTGCAGGCGCGAAACAAATTCGACATGGCCCGTCTTCAATTCGCTGCCGCGGGCCTCGAGTACGAGAACATGCGCGCTGCTTTTGAGTGGCTCCAGGCGGAGCCGAACAGCATCGACCAACAGCTTCTCCTCAGCGCTTCCATGTGGGGCGCAGCCATAGGTGCCCGCGGTCGGGTCGGTGACCTTCGACAGATCGTGACAGCAGCACTCGCCATGAGCGATCCGGCCGCGCAGACGCTTGCGCGTGCTCGTGCTCTTCTGGCAGCCGGGAACCTTGCCGGCATGCAGGGTGATCGGCAGGGCGCAGTCCCGCTCGCGACGGAGTCAATCCGGCTGTTTCGCGCGCTGGGTCTCAAGCGTGAGCTCGCTTTCGCGTTGATGATGGTGGTGAGGGCCCGTGATCCGGAGGTCTCCGCGCAGGCGGCGATCGAGTCTCGTGCTCTCTTCGACGAGCTGGGCGAGCAATGGGGAATCGCGATGGTGCTGTTCGTCATGGGCGATGCCGCCCTCCAGCGTGGGGATATTGAGACCGCGCGCCGGGGGCTCACCGAAAGCCTGACCCTGTCTAGACAGCTCGGCGAGCTTGTGCTTAGCGCCAACCCGCTCCTGAGCCTCGGCCGGCTCGCTTGCATCGATGGCGATTACGCCAGTGCGCGCGCCTACGTTGAGGAGGCGTTGGCCATCCGGCAGCGCCTCGATGTCGACAACCCGTTTACGATCGCGCTCGCACTCGTCAGCCTTGGCGAGATCGATCGGTGTGAAGGCGATCCGGCTCGCGGGGCGCCGTTGTTCGAGCAAGCCCTGGCTACCGGTCGCGACCTGGTCGACGACATGCTGGTCGGGTGGGCCCTCCACAACCTGGGGCATGTCGCGCTCCACTCCGGAGAGCTCGCGCTCGCCTCCGTAAGGTTCAAGGAGAGTCGCATCTTTCGGTGGCGGTTAGGCGCTGGAGCCGACGTCGCAGCTGGGCTCGCCGCAATGGCAGCGGTCGCGCTCCGTGGGGGCCAGCTGGCGGAAGCGGCGCGGTTGTTGGGGGCCGTCGATGGATGCCTGGAGTCAACACACACGGTGCTTTCCCCAGCGGACCAGCTAGTCCGTCGAGCTGACCTCGACGCCATTCATTCGCGATTGGACGATGCTGCCTTTCAGACGGCATTTCGCGAGGGACAAGCTGCGAAATTCGAGGACTTCGAGGCGATGGCCAACGCCGTTTCTAATCGTGTTATCGGCAGCGGGGCGTAGAGAGGTGAAGTTTGCCCCCGGCGAGGCGCCGTCGGGCACCGTCACCATGCTGTTCACCGACATCGAGGGCTCGAGCGACAGCGTCCGGGAGCTCGGCGCCGACCGCTGGGAATCTGTTCTCGAGCATCACGCCGCCATCGTTCGCGAAGAGCTTGCCAGGCACGGCGGGTTCGAGGTCCGCAGCGAGGGCGACTCCTTCTTCGCCGTCTTCACCAGCCCGAGCGCCGCCACGGCCGCCGTGGCGGAGATGCAGCGCCGTTTGAACGTAGCGGACTGGCCGCACCAGGCATCGGTGCGCGTGCGGATGGGCCTTCACACGGGCGAGGCGAGACCTGCCAGCGCCGCCAGCGGCGTCGACTACGTCGGCTTCGAGGTCAGCCGCGCCGCGCGCATCGCCGCAGCCGCGCACGGGGGGCAGGTCCTTGTTTCAGACAGCACGGAGTCGCTCGTGCGTGACCTGCTTGCACCGGGGCTCGCCCTCCAAAATCTCGGCGAG
>JBGPYE010000161.1:0-4755 GCA_041493095.1 Candidatus Dormibacteraceae bacterium | reverse complement strand
GATCGGCGAGGCCAGCTACTACCCGGCCGGCACCTCCTTGCTGTCCGACTACTTTCCCAAGGAGCAGCGTGGGCGGGTGATGTCGATCTGGGGCGCCGGCAGCACGCTCGGCATCGCGGTCGGCTTCGCGGGTGGGGGCTATATCGCCGAGAGGTTCGGTTGGCGCAACGCGTTCTTCTTCGCGGCTATTCCGGGCATCCTCTTTGCGCTGCTCGCATTCGGGCTGCGTGAGCCGCTGAGGGGAAGCGCCGAGAGCCTGGGCACGGCCGTGAGGAAGGTGCACGAGGCCAGCCTGGCCAATTTCGTCCAGCTCCTGCGGATTCCAACGCTCCGCGCGACGATCTTCGCCCAGACGATCCTGTTCTTCGTGCTCGCGTCCAATGCCTTCTGGCTTCCGATCGTCCTGAACCGGCGCTTCAACCTCTCTGTCGGCAAGGCTGGGCTCCTGGCGGGCGTCGTCCTGGTTGGTGGCGGCCTGATCGGGACGCTGGCCGGCGGGTGGATCGCCGACCGGCGAGCGCTGAAGAACCCCGCTGCGCACCTCGAGGTGGGGATCGCCGGCTTCCTGTTGGGCGCTGTCTTCATCACGATCGCCCTGCTGGCGCCGATGAACGTGGGACCGATCCCGGTATTCGTGCCGGCGTTTCTGCTGGCCGTCGTCTGCCTGTACCTGTATTCCGGCCCCTTTACCGCGGTGGCGCAGAACGTTGTGTCGCCCGGCCTACGAGCCAGCGCTGTGACGATGCTGCTTTTCGTGTCACACGTATTCGGAGATTCGCACTCGACGTTTGACGTCGGCTTCATCTCCGACCGCATCGGCAGCATTCAGATCGCGCTGCTGATCACCTCGCCAACGCTGCTTGTCCTCGCCGCGATCGTCGCGGCCACAGGCCTGCGCACAGTCAAGACCGACATCCAGAAGATGGAGGACGAGTGGGCGGCTCGGCCCGCCCTCGCGCCGCTTTCTTAGTAGATGAACCCCACGAGCTTGCCGCCCAGCTGGCCGGGCTTGATCGTCCGCTCGTTGATCACGTTGAAAGCGATCCAGTTCATCTCGGACACGACCCACGAGCCGTCGGCGTTGACCGCCTCGACGTAGGCCACGTGGCCGGCCCAGCTCTCCCAGGTCACCATAATCGCGCCGACCTTGGGCGTCGGTCCGACGGGGTAGCCCTGCGCTGAGGCGTTGGCGTACCAGTAGCCGGCGTCGCCACGCCACGTGACGTTGCGCTTGGTCGCGACGTACCAGGTGCACCAGCCGATCGGGAACCCGGTCGCCGGGTACGGGCCGAGGCAGCAGCCGACGGTATGGGCGTTGAACGACCCGCCGGTGCCGGATCGAGCCAGGAGCTGCCACAGCGCCGGCGGGGGCGGGAACGCGCCCCCGGTGCCACCGGGGATCACGAGCACGGTTCCAGCCGTCAGCTGGGCGCTGCGCAGCCGGTTGAAGTCGATGATGACCTGCGGGTCGACCGAGAACTTGACGCCCAGGCTGTCGAACGTATCGCTCGCCTTGGTCGTCACGACGATGCCCGGAATGGGCGGGATGTTCAGCTGGTCGCCGGTGGCGACCGTATCAGTGGCCATCAGGTTGGTGTTCGACCACCGGATCTGGCTCACGGTGACGTGGTACTTGGCCGCGATGGCGTTCAGGTTCTCGCCCGGTCCGACCGTGTAGACGAAAGGCTTGTGGTCGATGGGCGCCGAAGTCGGGATGGAGAGCGGCTTGATGATGGTGCTGTAGCGACCCAGCGAGACGTCGCCGATCGTGCCGCCTTCATTCGATACGTAGGCTTCCGCGTTCACAGCGCCCAGGCGGGCCGTCAATGAGGTGGAGAAATGGCGATCCATCGTGGCATAGCTCGATATCGCGACCGCTACAGCGAGCACAACGGCATGCGTCAGGTAACGATGAACTCGCAATTACTACCCCTAAAAGTCCGAACTCGCCCAACCCTGGGCGGCTCCCCTGAGACGGCCGTCACCGTAGCAGAGGTCCGGCGAGGGCGTCAACCCCATACGGGAGAGTACCGGACTCCGCCGCAGGTTGAGCGGACTTACGAGCCCAAACTCGATCCGAATACGAGGAGAAGGCCGCCACAGGCCTCGCCGGCGAACAACAGTTCGCCCGCCCAAACGCTGCCGCACACGGCCGAGAATCCGGCTCATAAGGCTGTCCAACGGTCGGCCGGCTCGGTACTTGCCAAAGGGCCCTTTTGGATGGGCTTCGGCGGATAGGTGGATATTAGATGTCGCGCGCGAAATGACCCGACTCCACACCTCTGTATGCAAGCTGTTCAGGATCGCGATTCCGATCTTCCAGGCCGGCATGGCGAGAGCCACCACGCCGCAGCTGGTTGCCGCCGTCAGCAATGCGGGAGGGCTCGGCATCATCGGCGGGCTCGGCCGCACACCCGATGAGCTGCGGAACGAGATCCGCGAGGTCCGCGAGCTGACCGACCGGCCATTCGGCGTCAACCACGTCGTCTGCCAGATGGACAGGGCGGCCGTCCAGATGACGCTGGCCCAGCGTGTCCCCGTCCTTTCCCTCGCCTGGGGTCGGGCGACCGACCTCACCTACCAGGCTCACGAAGCCGGCATCAAGGTGATCCACATGGTCAATACCCCTGAAGAGGCCGGCCAGGTCGCCAGCGATGGAGCGGACGTCATCGTCGCCCAGGGCACCGAAGGCGGAGGCCACGTCGGGACGATGTCCACCATGTCGCTCGTCCCGCAGGTCGTCGACCTGGTCGGCGGGGTGCCGGTCCTGGCTGCGGGCGGGATCGCAGACGGGCGAGGCCTAGCCGCGGCGTTGATGCTTGGCGCCCAGGGCGCGCTGATCGGCACACGTTTTCTGGCGACGCCCGAGGCGCGTGGGCGCGGCCACTCCAAGGACGTGATCCTCAACGCGCTCGGGAGCCAGACCACGGCGAGCAAGTTCTATGACGACATCCTGGGAATCCTTTGGCCGGGCGCCCTTGTGCGCGCCATCAACCACCCGCTGCTCGAAGAGTGGGCCGACCGCCAGCAAGAGTGGACACTGGCCGCCGAGCAGCTCCGCCCCGCGCTCGAAGCCGCCATCACATCCGGTGACTTCGTGCTCGCCGGCGAGTCCGCCGGCCTCGTCCACGACATCGTCCCCGCCGGCGAGCTGGTGACGCGCATTGCCAAAGAAGCCGAAGACCTGCTAGGTGGCGAGTAGGCCGGATTCACTCCGGCCGTCCCCAACGTCCCTGACTGACTCCCAGCATGGCTGGGAGTCACTATTAGAAAGTCACGGTCCCGGAGGATTAGCAGCCCCGTCGGCGGGAACACGACCGGGCGATGAGAAGGAACCGCCCGGGTTCCTTCTCATATTTTTCTAGGGTCCGCCCCGCACGTAGATCGTCTGGCCCGACACAAACCCCGATTCGTCGCTGCACAGGAACGCGATGACGCTTGCGATGTCCTCGGGCTGTCCGACGCGCCGGAGCGGGATCTGTGACGCGGCGCCGATCTTGAACGCCTCGAAGTCGACGCCGAGACGTTCGGCGGTGGCTTTCGTCATACGCGTTTCCACGAAGCCGGGCGCCACCACGTTGACGTTCACGTTGAACGGACCCAGCTCGATCGCGAGCGTCCGGGCCATGCCCTGGAGGCCGGCTTTCGCCGCCGAGTAGTTGACCTGCCCGCGGTTGCCAAGCGCCGAGGTGGACGAGAGAAGAACCATTTTTCCGTACTTTTTCTCGACCATCTGGCGCTGCGCCGCCCGCGCGCATAGAAAGGTGCCCTTTAGGTGTGTGTCGATGACCGAATCCCAATCCTCGTCCGTCATCTTGAAGAGCAGGTTGTCGCGCGTAATGCCCGCGCATGTGACCAGGATGTCTAGCCCGCCCAGCTCCTTTACGGTGCGGTCGACCATCGCGTCGACCTGCTCGCGATTGGTGACATCGCAGGCGATCGCGAGACCGCGGATCGGACCGGCGACCTCTTCGGCCGGCGCGGCGTCCATGTCCGACACGGCGACCTTCGCGCCTTCGCGAGCCAGCAGCTGGGCGGTCGCCGCACCGATGCCTCTTCCACCGCCGGTGACGAGTGCGACTCTGTCCTTGAACCTCATTCCGTCTCCGTATCGAATGCGGCGCCGCCATCCTTTCGCGGGTCGGAGGCGCCATGGAGGAAGCCGTCGGGCTCGGCGACGATCAGCTGGGGCCGGGCGAAGTACGAGTCGTAGTTCAGCGTGCGCCGGTTGACCTGGTAGCCACGCTCCTCCAGGCCCTGGCACACCGCTAGCGGGATGCGTGCCTCGGCCTGGACCACGTCGCCCTGAAAGTCGATCCTCGGCGCGCTCACCGCCTCGACCGGTGACATCCGGTGGTCGATCACGTTGACGAGCACCTGGAGGATCGCGGTCACGATCTTAGTGCCGCCGGGCGCACCGACGCATGCCCGCAGTTTCCCGCTCTTCTCGAACACGAAAGTCGGCGTCATCATGGTCACGCGGGTCTTGCCGGGCAGCACCGAGTTGGGCCGGCCGGGACGCGGGTCAAAGCAGTTCATGTAGTCGTTGTAGCCAAAACCCAGCCCAGGGGTTACTACGCCGCTCGCGGACCCAAGCGTGTGGGTCAGTGACACTGCGTTCCCCGCATCGTCGACGACGCAGACGTGCGTTGTGTCTGGGCGATCGTGTGCGCGAGCTCCGGCAGCCACCACGTCGCGCGCTTTGGCCGCGTACTGCTTGTCGGCGAGCGCCCCGGTCGGAATTTCGATGAAACG
>JBGPYE010000114.1:0-5994 GCA_041493095.1 Candidatus Dormibacteraceae bacterium | reverse complement strand
CTACTACACCGACAACGGGGAGGACGCGATCGTGATGTGGTCCGACTCGATCCACTCACCCCGCTTCCGCCGGGCATATGAATCGAACCTCGAGCGGATCGACGCCGACGTCCAGGGCCTGCGCCGAGACCTGCTGACCAAGGGCGACCAGTAGTCGCCCGCTCCCCCAGGCTGACCCTCGGCATCGAAACCAGCTGCGACGAGACCTCAGTCGCGGTGGTTGAGGACGGCCGTCGCGTCCTTTCCAACGTCATCCACTCCCAGGTCGACCTGCACAAGGACTTCGGCGGGGTGGTCCCGGAGCTGGCGGCCCGCGACCACCTCGAGCGCCTGCCGAATCTCGTCGACCTGGCGCTGGAGCGCGCCGGCCTCAAACCCGCCGACCTGGACCTGGTCGCAGTGACCCGAGGTCCGGGCCTGGTCGGCTGCCTGCTGGTGGGAGTCGGCGTCGGGGAGGGCCTGGCTTCTGCTTGGCAGCGCCCACTCATCGGGGTCAACCACCTCTGGGGCCACATCTACGCGGCCATGCTCACGAGGTCGGAGCTCGAACCTCCGCTCCTCGGCCTGGTGGTCAGCGGCGCCCATTCCGACCTGGTCCGGATGCCTGAGCACGGTCGATTCGAGGTGATCGGCCGCACGCGCGACGACGCAGCGGGCGAGGCTTTCGACAAAGCCGCTCGCATGCTGGGACTCGGCTATCCCGGCGGTCCGGCCCTAGATCGGCTGGCGCGGACCGGCGACCCGCGCCGTCAGCCGCTGCCGCAGCCATCTCTTCCTGGACTCGAGTACAGCTTCAGCGGCCTGAAGACGGCGCTCCTCTACCGGCTGCGCGACCTTGGAGAGGCGGTGACACCGCAGGACAAGGCGGACCTGGCCGCCTCTTTCGAACGCTCGGTGGTCGAGTCCCTGCTCGAAAAGCTGGACCTGACGCTCTCGGAAAACCCGCGCGCCGAGGTGGTCGTCTGTGGCGGCGTGGCTGCCAATACCCTGCTGCGCAAACGGGCGGCGGAGATGGTGGGAAGCCGGGCCCGCCTGACCATGCCGCCGCTCGACCTGTGTACCGACAATGCCGCAATGATCGCCGCGGCCGGCTTCTTCACCTCCCAACCGCCTGGCGAGGTGCGCCCAGTCCAGGTCGATCCGTCTCTAGGCTGGTCCCAATGAGCGGCGTCAAAGGCTGGACCATCGTGTTCCGGGGCGGTCGCATCCAGGCCGACCTGGTGGCCGCCGTCCTGCAGGCCGACGGCCTTCGGGTGGAGGTCTTCGGCGACCACGCCTACGGGGTGGGGATCAACCTGACCGACGCCGTGATCATGGTCCCCGACGACCAGGCCGAGACGGCTCGCGAGATCATCCGCCAGGCGGACCAGGAGCCAGAGCCCGAGGTTTAACACCCGCTCTCAAGAGGGTAGTAGAATTAGCAGTCAACCCCCTTGAGTGCTAAGCGCTCGGGTGTGGGGAGTGCTAAATCAAACCAGCTCGCTGAGGAGGGCCCACATGAAACTGAGACCGTTAGGCGACCGCGTAGTACTGAAGCCGGTCGAAAGAGAAGAGAAGACCAAGAGCGGAATCGTGCTTCCGGACACCGCCAAGGAGAAGCCCCAGGAGGGCATGGTCGAGGCCGTGGGGACCGGAAGGATTCTGGACAACGGTACCAAGGTGCCGATGGAGCTCAAGGTCGGCGACAAGGTGCTTTACGCGAAGTACGCCGGCAACGAATTCAAGCTCGACGAAATCGAGTACCTGATCGTCTCGGAAAAGGACGTGCTCGCCGTAGTCGCGTCCAACGGCAAGAAGTAATCGGAAGCAAAAGTAGAAGAGGGAATTAGATGGCAAAGACAGTCACATTCGACGTAGAGGCGAGACAGGCCCTCAAGAAGGGCATCGACATCGTCGCCTCATCCGTACGCATCACGCTTGGCCCTAAGGGCCGCAACGTCGTCCTCGAGAAGAAGTTCGGCGCCCCGACGGTCACCAACGACGGTGTGACCATCGTGCGCGAGATCGAGCTCAAGGACCCGATGGAGAACACCGGTGCGCAATTGCTGCGCGAGGTGGCGACCAAGACCAACGACGTGGCCGGTGACGGAACCACCACGGCGACGATCCTGGCGCAGACCATGATCAGCGAAGGCTTCCGCAACGTCGCAGCGGGCGCCAACCCCATGCAGCTCAAGGTCGGAATCGAGAAGGCCGTCGAGGCCGTCGTCGAGGAGATCAAGAGGCTGTCCGTTCCGGTCAAGGGCCACGAGGACGTCGCGCACGTCGCGGCGATCTCCAGCCAGGACCAGCAGATCGGCAACCTCATCGCCGACGCGATGGACAAGGTTGGCAAGGACGGCGTTATCACCGTCGAAGACAACCAGGCCATGGCGACCGAGCTCGAAGTGGTCGAGGGCATGCAGTTCGACCGCGGCTACGTCGCCGCCTACATGGTTACCAACCCCGACCGGATGGAGGCCGTCCTCGAGGACCCCTACATCCTTATCTGCGACCGCAAGATCTCGGCGATCCAGGACCTGCTCCCCGTTTTGGAGCGCGTTGTCCAGCACGGCAAGCCGCTGCTGATCGTCGCTGAGGACGTCGAGGGCGAGGCTCTCGCCACGCTCGTCGTCAACAAGCTGCGCGGCACGTTTACCGCCGTCGCCGTCAAGGCGCCGGGCTTCGGTGACCGCCGCAAAGCGATGCTCGAGGACATGTCCATCCTCACGGGCGGCCAGGTTATCTCAGAAGACCTCGGACTCAAGCTCGACCAGACGAAGATCGAGCAGCTCGGCCATGCGCGCCGCGTGACCGTGACCAAGGATGACACCACGATCGTGGAAGGCGCCGGCAAGCCGGAAGCCATCCAGGCTCGCATCAAGGCGATCAAGAACCAGGTCGAGGAGACCACCTCCGACTTCGACAAGGAGAAGCTGCAGGAGCGACTCGCGAAGCTCGCCGGCGGCGTCGCCGTGATCAAGGTTGGCGCCCCCACTGAGGTGGAGCAGAAAGAGAAGAAGCACCGCATCGAGGACGCGCTGAGCGCGACCAAGGCCGCGGTTGAAGAGGGCATCGTCGCGGGCGGCGGCACTGTGCTGCTGAACGCGCAGAAGAAGCTCGACGGCGGGCTGGGCCTCAAGGACGACCAGGCGACCGGCGTCAACATCGTCCGCAAGGCGCTCGAAGAGCCGATCCGGCAGATCTGCCTGAACGCAGGCAAGGAAGGCTCGGTCATTGTCGAGCAGATCCGCAAGAGCAAGCCGGGCGACGGCTACGACGCGCTCAACGACAAGTTCGTGAACATGTTCGAGGCGGGCATCGTCGACCCGGCCAAGGTGACTCGTTCGGCACTCCAGAACGCCGCATCGATCGCGGCGATGGTGCTGACCACCGAGGCGATGGTCACCGAAGTTCCCGAGGACAAGCGCGGCGGCGGTGGCATGGGCGGCATGTCCCCGGACATGATGTAAGCAAAGGAAAAAAGCTCTCCCAATCCCCTCCCCCGCAGGGGGAGGGCTAGGGAGCGGGGCGGAACAGTTAGGTTCTGCGCCCGAGGGGAGCCCCTCGCTTCGGCGAGGGGCTCTTTTCTTTTTCGTCGACCGGAATGATGCCGCCCAAGCCTGCGATGCGGCGGGCCACAACTGTGACGGCGAACGGCACCAGGATCATGAAGGTCGCCACAACCACCGATAAGGAGTCGGGCAGCCGGCGTGGATCGCCAAGCCCCAGATAGGTGAGGTAGCCGCCGCCTGCAGCGGTGAGCAGGACGATCGTGGTCGCGACGCCGATCGCCCACCAGCGGTAATCGCGATAGAGCGGCGGAGCGGTCCGGTTGGCCAGCCGAAGCAGCCACCACGCGGTCAAGCCGTTCAGCACCAGGCCGCTGATCAGCGCGCAGGCGGCGATGCCGACGCGGAACTCTGTGAGATGGCGCATGACGAAGGCCGAAGCGTTGACCGCGAGGATTCCGATCGGCGTGATCACGCCGAGGGTCAAAAGGACGATCTCCCGGACTCGCCTGGACCTGGGCATTTCCCCTTAGAAAAAGATAAGGGCGCCGGGGGACCGGCGCCCTGAGTGGTTTTTTAGGAGTTTAGTGGCCGCAGCCGCAGGCTTTGGCTTCGCCGGCGTCGTCGCCGGTGTCGAACGAGGTGCCGCACGAGCACGAATGCACCGCGTTCGGGTTGTGGACCGTGAAGCCGGCTCCCATGAGGCTGTCTACGTAGTCGATCTCCGAGCCGCGGATGTACGGAGCACTGAAGTCGTCGACGATCAGCTGCACGCCGTCCTGCTCGATCACGAGGTCGTCAGGTCGGCGGTTGTCGTCGAAAGCCATCCCGTACTGCATTCCGGAGCAGCCGCCACCGCTGACGAATACGCGGAGCGCCAGCTGGGGGTTGCCTTCCTTGGCGAGCAGCTCCTTGAGGCGAGCCTGAGCGTCGGAGGTTAGTGAGACGACAGCTTGTTCGATCACGACTGGGATGTTACCAGAGGACCCTAGCCGCGTCCTAGCTTGAATCCGCCTTTCTTGGTTTCCTTCTTGCCCTCGGCAGCGGTCGACCCGGCGATCAGCTGGGCCAGCTGCTCCGCACCTCGCGAGATGGCGCTCTTCGGGTCGGTGAGGACAAGGATCTCGCCTTTGACCGCCGCCTCGTCCGGCTTGGTGCCGTCGAAGTCGATCTCCACCGCCAGCTCCTGCTTCAGCGTGCGCACGACGTCTTCCTTGCTCACGACCGACTTCGGCACTTTGTTGTTAAGGGCCAAGATGACGCGCCCCGGAACGATGTTCAGGACGTTGGTGAAGATGTTCAGAAGCTCGCCCACATCCTTCAAAGACGAGAGCTCAGGCGTGACGAGCACCAGCACGCGCTGGGAATGGTCGAGCACGCTGATCACGATGTCGGTGAACGCGACGCCGAGGTCGAAGACGATGTAGCGGAAGGCGTTGACCAGGATGCCCATCGCCCGGTTGACCAGGTCGACGGTGATGAGGTCCGCCTGCTCGGCGCGCAGCACGCCCGGCAGCAGCATCATGCCTCCAGGGTGGTGGAGGATCGCTCCGAGCACAGCCTCCTCGAAGTTGGCGGGCGGGACCTGGCTGGCCGCCGCGAGGCAGCCGGTGGGGGTCAGGTAGGAGATCAGCGCCGCGTGGTTGTAAGGCAGCGCGAGGTCGACCAGGAGGACCTCGCCCGGGAACCGCTTGCCCAGCGCCGCGGCCAGGTTGACCGAGAGGGTCGTCCGGCCCGAACCGCCCTTGGGCGAGTAAACCGCGACGGTCGACGCCGCCTGCTCCGGGGCGACCATGCGCGCCCGGGCGATGAGGTTGGGGAGGGTGTCCTTGCGCTGCTCGACCAGCTTGGTCAGCTCGATGATCGCGTCGGAGTCGGCCGGCAGCGTCTCGTAAAGCGTCTTCCGGTCGAGGGTGAGCAGCTTGCAGTCCTCGAGGGCGCGAACGCTGGCGGTGCGGGTTTCTTCAGAGATCAGCGCCATCTCGCCGAAGAAATCGTCGGGTCCCATCAGGGCGATGGTGATCGTGTGCCCGGGAGACTCCTCGACGAAGACCTCACATCGGCCCGATTCGACCACGAACATGGTGTCGCCGGGGTCGCCCTGGTGGACGATTACGGACCCCTTTGTCGCGGACGCGGGTGCTAGGCGGCGCGCGAGGGCGTGGAGGATGTTGTCGGGCAGCGTGAAGAAGATCGCCACGCGTTCCAGGATCTGGAAGCGCTTCCGGAGCTCGTCCGGTGATCCGCCTCCAAGCCGTTCGGTGTCGCTCACGCCCAAGGAATTATAGGTATGGGGTTGCCGGGCCCCACCTAAGCCGGGCTTAGTTCAGTGCGTTGGTAGACTTAGCTGCTGTCGGTCCCGTGGTGTAGCCTGGCCAAACACGCGGCCCTGTCAAGGCCGAGAACGCCGGTTCGAATCCGGTCGGGACCGCCATCCCAGGCCCCAAGCGCTCCGGAGAGGTGGCCGAGTCCGGTTGAAGGCGACGGTCTCGAAAACCGTTAT
>JBGPYE010000167.1:0-4727 GCA_041493095.1 Candidatus Dormibacteraceae bacterium | reverse complement strand
GCTATCCCGGCACGAATGCTGATCACCGAGGCGCCCAGCGCGAGCGCCATCCAGACCGCGGCGACGGTATAACTATTCATCGCTCCTCCTTCTCTGCCAACCGTTCCGAAGTTCGTTGGTAGAGGCCATCAGCCAGAGCCTCGTGCTCTAGCGGTTCAAGGAGCGAGCCTCATCGCGCCGTCTGGCTGTCGATCCTATCGAAAAGCGGAGTGTCCGAGTTAGGTCGTCGCCGCGCTCGCCGGCGCAGGAGTCTTGCGCTTCATCGGCGTGTTCCAGTAGGGGATTGGAGCTGTCTGCAGGCGCTGGAGGATGGCCTGCTCCTGGGTCGCGGTCAGCTTGTTGTTCTTTACGGCCGCGTCGAGCAGCGGCTTCAGCTGAGCGATCAGCTTGGTGCGGAACTGGGCTTCGGTGACCGGGGGGTTCTTGGCTGCAGCGATCTGTGACAGCGTCTTGCCGTTGGCGAGGTCGGTCTTCAGCTGCGTTTCGCTGACGCCGAGGGCCGCGGCTGCCGCGGTCAAGAGCTGCGGCATGTAGGCCCCGATCGTCGCCTTGTCACCAGGGGCCCCGACTCTGCCGACTCCCGATAGGGCGCACGGCGGCTGGGTGGCGAGCTTCTTCTTCAGGGCGTCGGCCTGCGCCTGGGTCAGGTTGCCTTTCTTGACCTCGTCGGCCAGGGTTTCGCCGATCGCCTTCTGGATCGCCGCATTGACCTGGCTCTGGCTCTTGCCAAGATCGGTCGAGAGGTGCGCGATGAAGGCGTTGCAGACGGCGGTGGCGTCGGCCTTCTGGCTGATCGCCGTCTCAGTCGTGGTGGAGTGCGGCGACGAAGAGCGGAATCCGACGTTCAGGCCAGCAGCCGAGGCGGTAACCAGCACTGCAGCGCCGGACACGGCCACAGCGCCTGCAGCGAAACCGGCGATTCGGAGATAGCGGGATTTGATCAAGCGTCTCATCACGTCTCTAACTATCACTCCACGCCGCCTCCAGGGTCCCCACGCTCCAGGTCAAGCTTTTGTAAGTCGCGCATCCCTTCCCTCTATATTCCCCTGATGGAATCGCCGCCCGGATCCGGCTGGTCCGGCAAGCACGCTGTCGAGCTCTACGTCCGGACGTACACCACGATGCTGCAGAGCTCGGGCGACATCAAGATCGAGTCGCTCGTGCAGGCACACCTCGGCATGGGCTCGGTCCTGCACCCTCTCGCCGCCGCGCCTCAGACCGATATGGGCGCCCTCCTGTACGCGATTCGCCGGCTACCGGAAGCGATCAGCCGCTGCCGGCACGTGATCATGGGCCAGAGCCCGCAGGGCTTTCAGGTGGTGCTTCATGCCGACATCCTCGGCTGGCAGGCGGTCAAGGCGCCTGCCCGGCGGCGTCGCTGGTACCACGACGGAAAGAACACGCTGGCGGTGCTCATCGCATCCGCCTCCGACATCGACGACCTGGTCCCGACCCTCGTGGCTTACCAGATCGAGTGGAACAAGCTGCACCGCGCTCTCCAGGACGTCGACCTGTCGGACGAGGAAGCCCGTCACGCCGCCGGCGCGACCGAGGATGACTGGCGCCGGCTGCACGAAGCCTGGGGAGACTCCTTCGATTCCAACCTGGCCGCCATCCAGCGCGAGGAATGCAGGATCGTCCTGCGCCTCATCGGCGGCAGCCACCTCGGTTATGCCCGCAATGCCAGCCGCTGGTGGCTGCCGATTGCATCCGCCATGGGCGAGTTGGGCGCGCGCGACGCGCCGATCTACTTTGTCTCCTCCAACTCTCACAGCCTGGTCAACGTCTTGACTGGAGTCGCTCGCCAGTTCGAAAGCGAGATCGTCGATTGGGTCGGCAAGCAGCACCCCGAGCTGGATGAGGAGCGACGCAAGCTCGAGGCCGGCCACATCCGCGCATCCCGCGACAACTGGCTGTACTACGGCGCGCGCCAGGTCTTCGACCAGCACCCTGACAGCGAGCGCATGCGCCGCCGGCGAGCCGAGATGGAGGCCGCCAACGGCGTCCGGCACATTGCGGCCAGGGGGACCGGCGTCGACTCCGCAGCTCAGGTGTTCATGCTCTCGAAGCTGGACCCAAAAGCAATCGACCCGCGCGTCGGCGCGGTGGACGAAGAGAAGCTGCGCGGCTCGGACGCTTGCATCCTCAACGTCGACTACCCGCTCGGCCAGGCCGCGTACCACATCCTCCGCCAGGTGGCGGAGCAGGCTTCCTGGGTGAAGGGCCTCTACGTCCTCGGCAAGGCGGCGACGCTCAACGCGGACGTGGGCGACGTGATGATCCCCAACGTGGTCCAGAACGAGCACTCCGGCAACACCTACTGGCTCGCCAACTGCTTCACGGCCAACGACGTGCAGCCGAACCTCGTCTACGGTTCAGCCCTCGACAACCAGCGGGCGGTCACCGTGCGCGGAACTTTTCTGCAGAACCGCGACTACCTCGACTTCTACTACCACGGGCGCTACACCGTCGTGGAGATGGAGGCCGGGCCGTATCTGGATGCCTGTTACGAGATCGTGCAGCCCGACCGTTTCCCGCTCGGTGAAAGCGTGAACATGGCGCAGATCAACTTCGACCTGGGGATCGTCCACTACGCATCCGACACCCCGTACACGCAGGCTCGTACGCTCGGCGCGCGAGGGCTCAGCTATCGAGGGATGGACTCGACTTACGCGTCGGCTATCGCCGTCGCGCGGCGGATCCTGCAGCGCGAAGAGGTGCTTCTAACCCAGAACTGACGATGACCGCGTGCTCGTGGGGGTGGTTGTGCTCGCCGGCGCCGTGGTGAATCTCGCCACACGGGTGGCAGCTCTCGACCTGGATCGTGGTGTGGCCGATGTCAAAGCGGTCGCACAGCCTCTGCTCGAGGTCCCGCACGACATGCTCAGCGTCCCCTAGCGGGCAATCGCCCACCACCACGTGGCAGCTGAGCGCCATCTCTTCCGAGGACAGGGCCCAGACGTGAAGGTCGTGCATGCTCGTTACCAGTTCGGTGCGCGTGATCTCCTCCGTCACTGCGGCGAGGTCGATTTCTCGCGGAGTGCCCTCCATGAGGAGGTTTACGGTCTCGCGCACAATCCCCCAAGCGCCGAAGGCGATGAGGACCGCAATGCCCAGCGAGAGCAGCGAGTCGATGTAGAGCCAGCCGGTGAGCAGGATCACCGCTCCAGCCACCACAACACCGACCGACGCGCCGATGTCGCCGAGGACGTGCAGCAACGCTGCCCGCACGTTCAGGTTGCGAGCCTCTTTCCGCAAGCCGAACACCACAAAGGCGTTGATGGCGATGCCGATCAGCGCCGCGACCACCACGATGCCGCCCTGGACCGGTTCTGGGTTGGCGAGCCTTCGGATCGCCTCGTAGCCGATCACCAGGACGATCACGATCAGTGTCACGGAGTTGACGAGCGCCGCGAGGATGCTGACGCGGTGATAGCCGTAGCTGCGCCTGGCGTCGGCGGGGCGATTTGCCTGCGAGACCGCGAACCAGGCCAGGCCCAGGGCGAAGACATCGGTGAGCACATGGCCCGCATCTGAGAGCAGTGCAAGGGAGTGGGAGACCAAGCCGCCGATAAGCTCGACGGCGAGCACAACGCAGGTGAGCGCCAGAGCGAGCTTGAGCACCGATCCCCGTGAGCTCATCTGGTGCATGAAATCACCATACCCATCCGCTCAACGTTTCACCGCCACCAATCATTGCCCCGTTCCAGGTAGGCCAGGAGCATCCCGTGGCGCAGGCCCTCGTGGCTGATCTGAAGCAGGGCGAGGCCGTACCAGTCGAGGAACAGGAGGAGGGCTTCGACACCTGCCCGCATCGCCTTGACCCGGTTGGCGGGCAGCCCGACCGTTTTGGCCACTTCGGTTGCCCGGCCAGCATCAAGGCGGGCTTCGCAGGTGAGCAGGTCGGCGGTCGTCAGCACCGGCGGCGGGTTGCGATGGGTTAGCACCAAAGGCAGGTTGGACGCCGTCCCCCCTGTCGCGACCAGACGCTCGACCTCTCCATCGGGAGCATGAGCCAGCTCGCGCAGCGCTGCCCTGCGCATGCGGGCGCGCTCTTCTGGCTTGGGCGGGTCCGACAGATAGGTGCTGGCGAGGACGCCAGAGCCGATGGGAAGGGTCGCCGCGCGCAGCATCTCGCGGCCGCGCGCGATCACCACCTCCGTGGACCCGCCCCCAAGGTCCACCATCACCCACTCTCGCCGCACCGCGTGCCGGCTGGCCACGCCGAGGAAGCTGAGCTCGGCCTCCCTCTTCGCCGAGATCATATGCACCGTCACGCCGATGGCCTCGCCGGCCGCCCGCGCGAATTCGGCCCCATCCCTCGCCTGGCGAACGGCCTCGGTGGCGCCCGCGATCAGCACGTCAAAGTTATGGCTGCGAGCCCGGGCGACGACTGAGCGCAGCGCGCGGATCGCGGTCTTTGCGCCGGGACCGATCTCGCCAGTCTGCGCGACCCGCGCGCCCAGCTCCGGCATCTCGACGTAGTGGGCAACCTCCTCGAGCTTCCCGCGCACAACGTCGGCTACAAGCGAATGTACTGTGTTGCTGCCGACATCGACCGCGGCAAGACGCATTTCAAGCTCACTCTAGTGGCACGCTCTCGGGGGTCCCGAGGATATTCGCGGCATCGACGGGCGGAGCCAAGGAAAGGGTGGCGCAGCTAGGAGCGCATCCGTGGATGCGTGACGACGCGGCGCCAGGCCCCTTGACGCCGGCTTCAGCGCCCT
>JBGPYE010000108.1:0-6107 GCA_041493095.1 Candidatus Dormibacteraceae bacterium | reverse complement strand
ATCTCGAGGTAGGCCGGCTCGTCCGAGCAGTCCCCCGGGTCGCGGGTCCAGTTGTACACGTCGCGCGGCGGCTCGGCCCACGGGTCTTCCAGCACGCCGGCCTCGATCGAGCGGCCCCAGAGGTTTTCGTCGGTCGAGTAAGGCGAGCGCACCGTGGCAGGCACCTCGATTCCGTGCTTCGCGGCGTACTCGATCTCGTCGTCCCGATTCATGCCCCATTCGCGGACCGGCGCGACGACCTCCAGGTCCGGCGCGAGAGCAGCGGTCGTGACGTCGAAGCGCACCTGGTCGTTGCCTTTGCCGGTGCAACCGTGCGCGATGGCCGTCGCCCCCTCGCGGCGCGCGATCTCGACCATCATGGCCGCGATCAGCGGCCGGCCAAGCGCGGTCGCCAGCGGGTACTCCTTCTCATAGACGGCGCCCGCCTGCAGCGACGGCCACACGAAGAGCTGCAGGAATGGCGCCCGCCCGTCGGCGACGTAGGCCGCGGACGCGCCGATCTTCAGGGCGCGCGCCTGGATCGCGTCGAGGTCTTTCTGCTCACCGAGGTCCACGGTGAAAGCGATCACGTCCCAACCAAGGTCCTTCAGCCAGCGAATCGCCACCGAGGTGTCCAGTCCACCCGAGTAGGCGAGGACCAGCCGCTTAGCCGGCATGAGCCAGCAGTTCCTTGAGGGCTCGCCCGGCGCTTCGATTGCGCAGCACCGCGATGATCGTGTCGTCCCCGGCCACGGTCCCGGCGATCCCAGCAAGGCCGGCCTCGTCGATCCGCCTGGCGACGAGGTTCGCAGTCCCCGGCGGGGTTCTGATCACCGCCACCGGCTCGACGAGCTCAATCGACAGCACGAGCTCGCGGACCAAAGCCGCGGAGCTCCGATAGCCGCTGCCCGCCCTGACCAGCCCGAGCTCCTGGATGTCGCGAGAGATCGTGGCCTGAGTGGCTCGCACTCCCCGACGCGCCAGCGCCTGGGCAATGTCCTGCTGGGTGTGAATAGAACCTCGATTGACGACCTCGAGGATCGCGTTGTGGCGCTGGCTCTTGGTCGGGGTCACGAGGCGACCTTTCGCATGATCGAGTGGGCTCGCTCGATCTCGGCATTGCCGATGATCAGCGGCGGAACCAACCGGATCGAGCGGTCGTCGACTGCATTGACGATCAGGCCCGCCTCGAGGCACGACTGCTGAAAGGCTTTGGCGCGGGGCTCGCCAAATTCGAACGCCTGCATCAGCCCAAGGCCGCGCACGTGCTTGGTCCCGAGGTCGACAAGCGCCTCGTGCAACACGTCGCCCATCTCGGCGGCGTGGCCGACGAGACCGTCGCGTTCTATCACTGTCAGAACGGCGAGAGCCGCGGCGCAAGCGAGGGGATTGCCACCGAACGTCGAGCCGTGATCGCCGGGTTCGAAGACGTCAGCCCGCGGCGAGGCCAGGCAGGCTCCGATCGGCAATCCGCCGCCGAGTCCCTTGGCGAGAGTCATCACGTCAGGGGTGATGCCGTGATGCTGGTGCGCGAACCAGCGTCCGGTGCGGCCCAGCCCGGTCTGCACCTCGTCGAGGATCAGCAGCAGGTTCTGCGCGTCGCACCACGAGCGGACGCCGGCGAGATAACCAGGCGCAGCGGGGATGATGCCGATCTCACCCATCACCGGCTCGAGCATCACGCCGACCGTGCGCTCGCTTGTCGCCGCCTTGATCGCATCGAGGTCGTTGTAGGGCACGTGCACGAAACCCTCGGGCAGAGGCTTGAATGGGTCCGCGTACTTGGGCTGGCCACCCGCGGTCACGGTAGCGAGCGTCCGTCCGTGAAACGAGCCCGCCGTGGTGATCGTCTCGAAGGCGCCGTTGCGGTTGCGCGTCCCCCATTTCCGCGCGAGCTTGATCGCAGCCTCGTTCGCCTCGGCTCCCGAGTTACAGAAGAAGACGCGCGAGGGGAAGGAGAGCTCGACCAGGCGCTGGGCGAGCTCAACCTGCGGCTGGGTGAAATAGAGGTTGGAGGTGTGAATGAGGGTGCTCGCCTGCGCGGTCACGGCAGCGACGACCTGCGGGTGCGCGTGACCGAGCAGGTTGACCGCAATTCCCGCCACCAGGTCGAGGTACTCGCGTCCCGAATCGTCGTAGACGAGGCAGCCCTGACCGCGGACGAACGTGACCGGCAGGCGGCGGCCGGTCTGCATCAGATAGCGATCGGCTAGATCAGACGTACCCATCGCGATCAGGGCGTGACCATCGTCCCGATGCCCGCTTCGGTGAACAGCTCGAGCAGCAGCGCGTGCGGCGTGCGCCCGTCGACGATGTGCGCGAGGGGCACGACGTCAAGGGCGCGCAGGCACGCTTCGAGCTTGGGGATCATGCCGCCGGTGACTTCGCCGGAATCGATCCGCTGGCGCGCATCCTCACGCGACAGCACTGCGACGACCTGACCGTCCACGCCCAGCACTCCTGGCACGTCGGTCAGAAGAATCACCTTCGCCGCGTCTAGCGCGACCGCGATCTCCGCCGCGACGGTGTCCGCGTTGATGTTGTAGGCGTGCCCGTCGTAGCCCAACCCGATCGATGCAATCACGGGGATATAGCCGCGCCCGACGAGCGCCGTGATCGGTTCCTTGTTGACCTGCGTCACCTTGCCGACGTAGCCCATCGAATGGTCCAGCGGCTCGGCGATGATCGTCGGCCCATCCTCGCCGCTCATACCGACCGCCTGCCCGCCGAGCCGGTGGATGGCCGCGACGAGATCGGGGCCGACCTTGCCGGTCAGCACCATCTTCACGACCTCCATCGTCTTTTCGTCAGTGACCCGCAGGCCTTTTTTGAAGGTCGGCTTGAGACCGAGGCGCTCGCTCATGGCGTTGATCTCGGGGCCGCCCCCATGCACGAGGACGGGCTGCATTCCGACGTAGCGCAGCAGCACCACGTCCAGCAGCGTCTCGTCGCGCGCGGAGTCGATGGCGTTGCCCCCGACCTTGATCACTACCGTCTGCCCATAGAAGCGCTTGATGTAGGGCAGAGCCTCGACCAGGACTTTCGCTCTCTCTTCGACAGTCAGCGTCATGTGGTGTAGTCGGCGTTGATTCGCACGTACTCCTCCGAAAGGTCACATCCCCAGGCTTCGGCACGGCCGTCCGCCAGCCCAAGGGTGGCCACGATTTCAATCTCCGGTTGCTCAAACGCGTGGCGAACCGCCGTCAGGTCCACGTCCACGCCAGATCCGCGCGCAAAGACGACCTCTCCGCCGACGGTGAGGTGCAGCTTGTCGAGCGCGAGCTCGGCGCCACTGTAACCGAGCGCGCATACGATCCGTCCCCAGTTCGGGTCGCCGCCATGCACGGCGGTCTTGACCAGGCTCGACGCCGCGACGGCGCGAGCGGCTGCTCGGGCTTCGGCATCAGACACGGCGTCCAGCACCTTCACCGTGATGAGCTTGGTGGCGCCCTCTCCGTCACGCGCAATGGCTCTCGCCAGCTGCTGGGCGACTTCCACCAGTGCAGCCTCCAGGCGCTCGGCTTCGAGACTGCCGGCTCGAATCGGATCGTTGCCGGCAGCACCGTTCGCAAGCATCAGAAAGGTGTCGTTGGTCGAGCTGTCGCCGTCGACCGTGACCTGGTTGAAGCTGCGGTCAGCGATGGGCTTCGCGAGCTTGGCCATCAGGCCGGCCTCGACCGCTGCGTCGGTTGTCACGTAGGCCAGCATCGTGGCCATGTTCGGGTGGATCATCCCGGAGCCCTTGCACATTCCGCCGATGCGTATCGTCGTACCGCCCAGGTCGAACTCGAGCTCTGCCGTCTTCGGCACGAGATCCGTGGTCATGATCGCGCGCGCTGCAGCCGCCCCACCTTCCGGGCTCAGCTTGCGGCAGGCTTCCGCGATGCCCGGCTTGATCGCATCCATCGGAAGGAAGCGCCCGATCACACCGGTCGTGCCGACGAGCACCTGGTCAGGGTCGAGGTCGAGCCGGTCGGCCGAGAGCTTCGCCATGAGCAGTGCGTCCTTGAAGCCCTGCGCGCCAGTGCACGCGTTGGCATTGCCCGAGATAACCGTCAGCGCTCGTACCCGATTGTGCTGCAGGTGAAGCTGGTCGATCACCACCGAAGCGGACTTGACCTTGTTCGTCGTGAAGACCCCGCCGGCGTCGCACGGGAGCGATGAATGGATGACGCAGAGGTCGTCCCGCTGTCCCGTCGGGATGGCGGACGCGCCCGCGGTGAAAGCCTTGATGCCGCATGCGGCGGTGCCGGCCTGGAAGCGTTGGGGGAACGTCACGGCCATTGAACCGGACCCTCCAGCGCCGTAGTCCGGTCGAACCCGAACGCGATGTTGAAGCACTCGACGCCCTGACCCGATGCGCCCTTCAACAGGTTGTCGAGCGCCGACGTGACGACCGCCTTCTTATCCTGCGCGGCCACGTTGACCAGGCAGAGGTTGGAGTGGCTCGCGAGCTTGGTCGTCGGCGTCTGGGCGACCACCCTCGTGAAGGGCTGGTCTGCATAGAACTCGCGATAGGCGTCTTGCAGCTCGGCCACCGAGCCTTTCAGGTCGAAGTAGCACGTGGCGAGGATGCCCCGCGTCATCGGTACCAGGTGCGGCACGAAAGTGACCCGGACCCCGCCGTTACGGCTGAGCTTGCCGAGCTCCTGCGTCAGCTCCGGAAGATGGCGGTGGCCTCCGATCGAGTACGCGCCCACCGACTCGTTGACCTCGCTGAAGTGAGAGCCCAGGACAGGCGACCGGCCCGCTCCGCTGACACCTGATTTGGCGTCGACCACGATGTCGGATCCGACAAGCCCGGCCGCCACGGCCGGCGCGAGCGCAAGGATGGCTGCAGTCGAATAGCAACCCGGAACTGCGATCAGGTTGGCATCCTTGAGCTCGCTCTCGTGGAGCTCGGGGAGTCCAAAGACCGCCCCGGCTAGCAGCCCTGGAGCTGGATGCTCCTGGCGGTACCAGACCGGGTACTGCTTGGGGTCCTGAAGCCGGAAGTCGGCGCTCATGTCGATCACTCGGGCGCCGGCATCAAGCCAGCCGGCGGCTTTGGTGGCGCCGACGTTGTGCGGAAGGCAGCTGAAAACCACATCGACGCGTTCGGGATCCGGATCGGGCCGGAACTCTCCGGAGAGGTCCAGCAGCGGGAAGACGTCGGAGTAAGGCCTACCCGCGTACGACCGAGACGTCAGCTGGGTGAGCTTTACGCCCGGGTGCCGGACCAGCAAGTTGACCAGCGTCATCCCCGCATAGCCGTTGGCGCCCGCCACGGCCGCCTTCACAGTCTCGCCCATGGGCGCATGAGTATACAAGAGACTGCATAAACATCCGACTAGTCAGGCTCGTTGAAAAAGCAGGATTCCGCGCCGGTGTGGCAAGCCGGGCCCGCGGGCTTCACTCGCATCAGCACGGCGTCCAGGTCGCAGTCCAGGCGAGCCTCGACCACTTCCATCGTGTTGCCCGACGTCTCGCCTTTCCGCCACAGGCCTCGCTCGCGCGAGTGGAACCACGCCTGGCCGCTGTCACGCGTGTGAGTCCACGCCTCTTCGTCCAGGTAAGCGAGCATCAGCACTTTGCCCGACTCCGCGTCCTGGACTACGGCCGGTACCAAACCCTGTGAAAAATCCGGCTTCATGGCCTTATCTCCAAACCCCTGGCAGCGAGCTGTTCCTTGACGGCGCCGATGGAAAGCTCCCCGAAGTGAAAGATCGAGGCGGCCAGCGTCGCCTCGGCGCCACCCTCGGTCAGAGCCTGATACAGGTGGTCGACGCTGCCGGCGCCGCCAGAGGCGATGACGGGCAGCCGGACCGATGTGGTGATGGCTTTGAGGAGCGCGAGGTCATAGCCCGCGTGCGTCCCGTCCTGATCCATTGACGTGAGGAGGATCTCCCCCGCTCCGAGCTGCTCACCCAGGACCGCCCATTCGACCGCGTCGCGTCCGGTGGCGCGCCTTCCGCCGTGGCTGAACACCTCCCAACCCGGGCCGTCCGTGCGCTTGCGCGCATCGATCGCGAGCACCACGCATTGCGATCCGAAGATCTCCGCGCAGCGGGTGATCAGCTCCGGGTCCTCGAGCGCCGCGGTGTTGACCGAGACCTTGTCCGCACCGTGCGTCAGGAGCTCAGCCATGT
>JBGPYE010000177.1:0-4535 GCA_041493095.1 Candidatus Dormibacteraceae bacterium | reverse complement strand
GGTGTCGCGGGCCAGGTGATCCCGTGGAACTTCCCAATGCTGATGCTCGCGTGGAAGATCGCGCCGGCGCTGGCCGCCGGCAACACGGTGGTCTTGAAGCCGGCCGAGACGACTCCGCTGTCGGCGATGCTCTTCGCCGAGATCTGCATGCAGGCGGAGCTGCCTCCGGGCGTCGTCAACATCCTCACCGGCGCCGGCAAGACCGGATCGCTCGTGGTCGCCCACCCGGGCGTCAAGAAGGTCGCCTTCACCGGCTCGACCGAGGTCGGCAAGCTTATCCAGCGCACGCTCGCGGGGACGGGCAAGAAGCTCACCCTCGAGCTGGGCGGCAAGGCCGCGAACATCGTGTTCGAGGACGCCCCTCTCGACCAGGCAGTCGAAGGCATCGTCAACGGCATCTACTTCAACCAGGGCCACGTGTGCTGCGCCGGCAGCCGGCTGCTGGTCCAGGAGTCGATCGCCGAGCCCTTGATGGAAAAGCTCAAGCGGCGCCTGGGAACGCTGCGCCTGGGCGACCCCCTCGACAAGAACACCGACATCGGCGCCATCAACTCCCGAGCCCAGCTCGAGAAGATCCAGGGACTGGTGCAGTCCGGGCTCGACGAGGGAGCAGAGCTTTATCAGCCCGAGTGCGTTCTCCCCGAGCGAGGCTTCTGGTTCCCGCCCACGCTTTTCACGAACGTCTCGCAGTCGTACCGCATCGCCCGCGAAGAGATCTTCGGCCCAGTGCTCTCCGTCCTCACCTTCCGGACTCCTGCCGAAGCGGTCGAGAAGGCGAACAACACCCCGTACGGACTGTCGGCCGGCGTGTGGACTGACAAGGGGTCGCGCATCCTCTGGATGGCCGAACGGCTGCGCGCGGGCGTGGTGTGGGCGAACACGTTCAACCGCTTCGATCCGACCTCACCCTTCGGCGGCTACAAGGAATCGGGTTACGGCCGCGAGGGCGGCCTCCACGGCCTCGCGGCATACCTGGACCTGAACTGATGGAAGTCCGCAAGACGTACAAGCTCTTCGTCAACGGCGAGTTCGTGCGCTCCGAGTCGGGCCGCGCCTACCGCCCGGACGGAAACGTCAACGTGCCGCGGGGCTCACGCAAAGATCTCCGCGATGCGGTGCGAGCTGCGCGCACAGCGTTTCCCGGATGGGCCGCGCGCACGGCGATGAATCGCGGCCAGGTCCTCTATCGAGCCGCGGAGATGTTGGACAGCCGCGCCCCGCAATTCGTCGAGCTGCTTGGTGGCGGAGCAAAGGCACGCCGCGAGGTCGAGCAGGCGGTGGAGACTCTGGTCTGGTATGCGGGCTGGACCGACAAGCTGCCGCAGGTGGCCGGCACCGTGAATCCCGTCGCGGGCCCGTACTTTAACTTCACACTGCCCGAGCCCAGCGGCGTGGTCGGGATCGTCGCACCTGAAGAACCTGCGCTCGCCGGCATCGTGCGACGGCTCGCACCGGCTCTATGCGGCGGAAACGTCGTGGTCGCGCTCACGCCGGAGTCGCGACCTCTCCCGGCGTTGACCCTGGCGGAGGTCCTCGCCACGAGCGACTTCCCTGCGGGCGTCGTCAACGTGCTCAGCGGCCAGCGCAAAGAGCTCCTGCCGTGGCTCGCTTCTCATATGGACGTCAACGCGATCGACGTCGGCGGCTGCACCCTTGAGGAGGTCAAAGCGGTCGAGGCCGCCGCGGCCGACAACGTCAAGCGCGTGATAAAAGTCGCACCCGACGAGGCGAGCCCCTACCTGATCACCTCCTTCATGGAGATGAAGACCGTCTGGCATCCCATAGGCGTCTAAAATCTAGGACTACATGGCGCAGGTGCTGACCAAGCCGATCCCGGTCAAGAGTGCGGGAGCGAGCGCGGACAGGCCCGGGGCCGGCAAGCCGATGATCAGCTCGACGCGCATCGCGCGGCGTGTGCGCCAGCTGGGACGCAAGATCTCCGAGACGTACGCCGACATCGAAACTCCTCTCGTGATCGTTGTCATCCTCAAAGGCGCAACGGTTTTCGCCGCCGACCTGCTCCGCAGCCTCAGCATCCCCGCCGAGCTTGAGTTCGTGCGCGCGTCGAGTTATCACGGCGGCACGACAAGCAGCGGCCGGCTGCAGCTCGCGCACATGGTCGACGGAACGCTGGTCGGTCGCCACGTGCTGCTCGTCGAAGACATCGTCGACTCCGGTCTCACCGTCAACGTCATCGCCAAGCGCATCCGCCGCATGAGCCCCGCGTCGCTGCGTATCGCCGCGCTGCTCGACCGTCCGGCGCGACGCGTGACGGAGGTCAAGATCGACTTCTGCGGCTTCGTCATCCCTGATCGTTTCGTCATCGGCTACGGCCTCGACTACGCCGGTCTCTATCGCGAGCTGCCGCACATCTACTCACTGACGTAGCCGCCTCTCCCTATCTCGCCTGGCGCAAAGCCGAGCTTCACTCCCACCTCGACGGCGCCGTCCGACCCTCGACCGCCGATGAGATCGCGCGCGAGCTCGGCCTTGACCTACGGCGGCCGCTCCAGATGGTGGCTCCGGACGACTGCCCATCGCAGGCGGCCTACATCGCCTACTTCGACGATGCGATCGCGGTCATGCAAACGGCGTTAGCCCTCGAGAGGACGGCCTACGAGCTGGGCATCGATTCGGCCGCCGAGAACATCGACTACCTCGAGGTGCGCTGGGCGCCACGCCTGCACCTGCGCAGCGGCCTCTCAGTGTCTGAGGTGATCACCGCCGTGCTGGCCGGATTGGGTGCGGCGCCGTTGAAAGCGGTCGCGATCGTGTGCGCGATGCGCCACCACACGCCCGAAGAGAACGTCGCGCTCGCGCGCGAGGCCGGCCGCTTTGCCGGGCGCGGTGTGGTCGGCTTCGACCTCGCGGGCGATGAGGTGCGCCACCCGGCGTCGCCTCAGCGCCCTGCATTCGAGGCGGCGCGTGCTGCCGGCCTGAGGTTGACCTGCCACGCGGGCGAGGCCGGCGACCCATCCAGCGTGGAAGAGGCGCTGAGTCTCGGCGTGGAGAGGATCGCGCATGGCGTGATCGGGGCTCGCGAGCCGCGGATCGTCGAGCGAATCAGGTCGGAAGGTGTGGTGTTGGACCTGTGTCCGACCGCGAACTGGAAATGCAAGGCCGTGCCGACCCTCGGCGAGCACCCGCTGCCGCCCCTGGTGCGGGCCGGCGTTCGCTGCACGATCAGCACCGACTCACGCACAGTTGCCGACACGACACTCAGCCACGAGTTCGAGCTTGCCGCCTCAATGGGAATGAGCGACGAAGAGTTGAAGCACTGCAACGCCATCGCCTACGAGGCTAAGTTCGGCTAGGACTGGGTTCCGAAAAGGCGGTCGCCGAAGTCGCCCAGGCCCGGCACGATGAAGGCGCGATCGTTCAGCCCCAGGTCGAGAGCCGCGGTGTAAATCTGGACCTCGGGGTGGCGTTCCTCGAGCACCTTCACGCCTTCCGGCGCCGCCACCACGCAGATCATCCGCGGGTTGCGCCCGCCCGCCTCCTTGATGAGGTCGAGCGCCTGAGCGGCCGACCCACCGGTGGCGAGCATCGGGTCCAGGAGCAGCGGAACCTTGCCTTCGAGTTTTGGGAGCTTCATGTAGTAGATGCGGGCCACAGCCGTCTCCTCGTCCCGCTCGAGCCCGATGTAGCCGACGCTGACCCTGGGCAGCAGCTCTAGCACCGGGCCAAGGATCCCGAGCCCTGAGCGCAGGACCGGGATGGCGACCACCTCGCGATCCATGACGATCGCGTCGGCCTCGGTCAGTGGCGTCTGCACCTTGCCGTGCGTCACCGGAAGATCGGCGGTGGCTTCGTAGAGCAGCAGGGTGATGATCTTGCGGGCGAGAACCCTGAACTCCTCGGGAGTGGTCGACTGGTCGCGCAAACCGCGCAGGCTATCGGCGACGAGAGGGTGGCTACTTACCTTTAGCGGCACGGTCGGCCTTGATCAGAAGCCGAAGCGCGTCCACCGCGACCTTCAGCATGCGATCCATGTAGGACGGGTCGAGGTGGTGGATCTCTCCCGCGCCCAGCTCGTCCACGCAGAGGTTGATCGTGCCTGCGCGCAACTTCCGCAAGCGCGCCACCACGAAGAGCGTCGAAGTCTCCATGTCATTGCTCAACACACCCGCGCGTGACCACATCTCCAGCTCATCGCGCAGGTGCGGCCGGGGCATCGTGTCGGGCATGAGGTCCGAATAGAGCGCGTCGACCGAGCGGATGATCCCGACGTGATGCGGAGCGCCCGACGCCTGGGCGGCTTTGACCAACGCATTCACCAGGTCCAGCGAGGCGACAGCGGGATATTCCTGCGGCACGTAGCCGTTCGGGGTTCCCTCGCTTCGGACCGATCCAAGCGCGATGACCAGGTCGCCCATCTTGATCTCGGGCTGAGCCGCGCCGCATGTGCCGACGCGCAGAAACGTGTGAACGCCGAGCTCGCTCAGCTCTTCGACCGCGATGGCGACTGAAGGGCCGCCCATACCAGTCGACATGGCCGAGACCGGCACGCCGTCCAGTGAGCCCGTGAAAGTCCG
>JBGPYE010000095.1:0-6395 GCA_041493095.1 Candidatus Dormibacteraceae bacterium | reverse complement strand
TCGTAATCGGCGATGGCGGCGTCGTAATCCGACCAGCCCTTCCGCCCTCCGGCGCTGCCCAGCGACACGAAGTGCTCAACGCCCCTCAGCTGGTCGCGGACCCCGTCGATCGCGTCCAGGTAATCCGGATGGACGCACAGAACCTTGGCGCCCGAGTGCGTGGCGATGTACACGAAATCCTCTGCGGTCAGACGGTAGTTGATGGGTACGAGCACTGCGCCGATCTGGGGCACTGCGTAGAACGACTCGAGCTGCTCGTGCGTGTTCGGAGCGATGTAGGCGACCCGGTCGCCCTTCTTCACCCCCATGCCCTGCAACGCCGCGGACCACCGATCGCACCGCTCGAAGAACTGCTCGTAGGTGAGGCGCAGGTCACCGTCGACCACGGCCTCTCGGTCTCCGTACAGCTTGCGTGCGCGGCGCCCGAACTCGAGCGGTGTCAGCGGAGTTTCCATCTGGCCCTCCTACCCTTTGATCACGGATTGAGCATCAGGGCGAAGTCCGCATTCTTGATGCCGCCGACGAATGCACTGTGCGCGTTCGGCTCGAGCTCGACCGACCGCTCATAGACGAACGCGTAAACGTTGTCGATATTCCAGTCGCCATAACCCTGGATGCGGAGACCATACTGCAAGCCTTCGTCTTTCAGGCCCCGCTGGTACACGTCCATGACGCGGACATAGATCGCCTTGAGGATCTCGAGCTGCATCGAAAGCTCCGCGATCGTCCTTGCGTCCCCCTCCTGCTCGACCAGCTGCTCGACCTGTGTTTCGAGGTCGGCGATCTCCTTTTGGTAGTCGTCCACCCCAACGACGAGTCTACCCCGCCGTCAGTTCACCAGGGAATGAGTCGCGACCGCTCCCGCGATCAGGATGGCGATGATGTTCACCACCTTGATCATCGGGTTGATGGCAGGCCCGGCGGTGTCCTTATTGGGGTCTCCGACGGTGTCGCCCGTGACCGCCGCCTTGTGCGCTTCCGACCCCTTGCCACCGAGATTGCCTTCCTCGATGTACTTCTTCGCGTTGTCCCAGGCCGCGCCTCCGCTGGTCATCTGAAGAGCCAGGAAAAGGCCCGTCACGATCGCCCCCAGCAGCATCCCGCCGAGCGCTCGCGGGCCCAGGATGAAGCCGACCGCAATCGGCGCGATCACGGGGATGATCCCAGGGAGGATCATCTCGCGCTGCGCAGC
The DNA here is from genome assembly GCA_041493095.1 of Candidatus Dormibacteraceae bacterium. Taxonomy (GTDB): domain Bacteria; phylum Chloroflexota; class Dormibacteria; order Dormibacterales; family Dormibacteraceae; genus Palsa-870. Next base: position 5,203 of record JBGPYE010000095.1, on the reverse strand, counting down.
AGCGGTGACGATCCGCACGGCGGTGCCGTACTCGGGTTTGCCCGTGCCTTCCATGATCCCTTTGATCTCGCGGAACTGGCGCCGGACCTCCTCGACCACCAGGCCGCCGGCGCGGCCCACCGCAAGCATGGCGAGGGAGCCGAAGAGGAACGGCAGGATCCCGCCCAGAAACAGGCCGACGATGACGAGCGGGTCCGTGAGCTTGAATTCCTGCGCGTGACCAGCTCGTGCCAGCTCCTGCGCGTACGACGAGAAGAGCACCAGCGCGGCCAGTCCGGCGGAGCCGATGGCGTACCCCTTGGTCACGGCCTTGGTGGTATTGCCGACTGCGTCAAGACGATCTGTGACGGTGCGAACTTCCGGCGGTAGGTTGGCCATCTCGGCAATGCCGCCGGCGTTGTCCGTGATCGGCCCGTAAGAGTCGATCGCGACGATGATCCCTGTCATCGACAACATCGCCACCGCAGCGGTCGCGATTCCATAGAGGCCGGCCAGCTCATAGCTGAGCAGGATGCTCGCTGCGATCACGATCACCGGCAGCGCGGTCGCCATCATGCCGATCGCCTGCCCCGCGATGATGTTCGTCGCGTGACCCGTGACCGAAGCCTTCGCGATCAGATGGACGGGCCAGTAAGCGGTCTCGGTGAAGAACTCCGTGATGGCCACGATGAGCACGGTCGTGACCACGCCGATAAGCGCCGCGAAGAACAGATTGTTCGGGTCGCTCACGCCGCCACCGGCCTGTAGGTAGCCGTTGACTCGCATGTACTGCGTGACAAGGTAGAAGCCGACGACCGCGACCCCGACCGCGACCAGCAGGCCCGCGTAAAGCGCGCCCATGATCCACTTCGGGTTGAAGATCCGGACGAAGAACGTGCCGACGATCGAACCGACCACGCTCACCGCGCCAAGCAAGAGCGGGTAGATCACCCAGCCCACCTGGTCCTTGAAGAGCAGCGAGCCAAGGAGCATCGCCGCGATCATCGTCACGGCGTAGGTCTCGAACAGGTCGGCCGCCATGCCCGCGCAGTCGCCGACGTTGTCGCCGACGTTGTCGGCGATCACGGCCGGGTTGCGCGGATCGTCCTCGGGGATGCCCGCCTCGACCTTGCCCACGAGGTCCGCGCCTACGTCGGCCGCCTTCGTGTAGATGCCACCGCCAAGCCGGGCGAACACCGACACGAGGCTTGCGCCGAAGGCGAGGCCGACGAGCGCGTCGGGGTCCTTGAAGACGAAGTAGGCAGCAGAGACACCGAGCAGCCCAAGGCCGACGACCATGAAGCCGGTGACCGCACCGCCGCGGAAGGCCACCTGCAGCGCCTTGTCCAGTCCCCCGCGGGCGGCCTCAGCCGTGCGCAGGTTGGAGCGGACGGCGATGTTCATGCCAACGTAACCGGCGGCTGCTGAGAGCACGGCGCCGATGACAAAGAGGACGGCTGTCTTCCAGTTGATGAAGAGGCCGATCACCACCGCGATGACCACGCCGATGATCGCGATCACCGTGTACTGCCGGTTCAGATACGCAGACGCGCCTTCCTGTATCGCCGCCGCGATCTCTCGCATCCGGTCGTTCCCGGTCGGCACGCGTAGGACGAGAAAGATGAGCACGATGGCGAAGACCACGGCGGCAAGCCCGCCGGCCACGCCGAACAGAACTGTGTTGGAATCCACTATCCCTCTCCATTGTCCGGTGCCTAACTGCTGAACAAGTCGCGTGCCGGGCGCTCTTGGACTCCGCCCGCCGCGGACCGTTAGGTTAAACGAACCGCGGTTCCGCTATCGGATGAAGCGGCGCCGCCACCACACCATCACTCCGGCAAAGACAATCAGCCCGGGCATCAGAAAGATGGTGACGAAGATGATCGTGCTCTGGTCCTGTTGCGTCAGGGTGAGAGGCAGAGCGCGAGCAGGTTTCGGCGGGAGCGAGATCAAAGCATCCTCGCGGGCGAGCCACTGGAAGGTGCCAAGGACCAGTTCGAGATTGGCGCTGTTGCTGCTCGGAGGAAGGGCTCGATTCTCCGCAAAGCTGGTCGTGCCGACCATAACGATCCGGGCTGTTTTCGCGCCGGCCGGAACTTCCAGGGTCTCCATCACAGCGAACGGTCCAGCCTCATCGGTTGGCTGGCGGCTGACGTCCTGCCGGGGCGCGCTGATCGCGTAGGAGCTGCCGGTCGTCGCTCCGATCACGACTGGCTTAGCTGCCGGAACCGGCGCGCCTTTGATCGCAGTCGTTTGCGGGAAAAAGGATGCGGTGCCCTGTATATCCCGGGTGATGGGAGAGCTCCCATAGGCAAAGACGGCCGGGGTGAGCGCGTCAAAGGCCCTGGACGCGTCGGTCTCGATGACGAGCGCTCCCGAGAATCCGAGGCCGTACGGCTTCAGCACCTCGTTCAGCGGCTCCGCGGCCGCGGGCGAGTCGGCCCACGGGTCTCCCGCGATGAGGAGACCGCCTCCGGAAGCCAGGTAGTCGCCGATCGCCTTGACGCTCGACGCCGAAAGCGGGACCGATGGTGCGATCAAGACAAGCTCGTCACAGTCAGAAGGGATGGTCGCCACGTCGGTGATGAGCACGTCTTTGGTCTGGAAGTTGTTCCTGGAGACGATGTCGGCAACGGCCGAGTAGCCCCTCTGGCCGGTGTCGGACCGGCTGCGACCACCGGCTCCCGCGGCCCAACACACCACCGGCGAGCGATCTGCCTCCAGCTTCAAAAGCGCTGCGGTGAAGTCCTGCTCGGTCTGCAATGCCGCCGTCAACAGCTGGGTCTTGCCCCGGTAGTCGAACACTAGGGTGTTCGGTTCTGTGACCGAGTACTTGCGCACATCGGCCACGTCCAGGTCAAAACTCTCGCTCCGGTAGACGATGCGCGCGCTCTGGGCTTGATAAAGCGCAACCAGCGCTTCGGCCTGTGTCTGGTCGCTGCTCATGCCGGGTTTGAACAGCCCGATCACCAGCAGGTCCGAGCTCAGACTCTTGGCCGCCAGCAGCGACTGCGGCGCCAGCGTATTGATGCCGCTTCGCGTCAGGTCCCATGCCTGCGCGCCGCGTGAAGCCAGGAAATTCAGAACCACGAGCAGCCCGAGCACCGCAACGCTCATCAGGAGGCTGCCGGAGCCTGTACGCAGCCGGCGGTTCACCGCCATCGCCTCGAATCGAGAAGCCTTGTCGTCAGAAACAGAGCCGCGGCGGAGAGGCTCAGGAAGTATACGGTGTCCTTGAGCGTGAGCTGGCCGAGGCTGAACGACTGGAACCGGATGAAGCCGCCCGCGTACTGGAACAAGCGGCTCATCGGTGGCTGGACGAAGAAACCCAGCAGCGAGCCCGCGTACCACGTCAACAGCAACAGGGCGAGCGCGATGAAAGAGGCCCCGATCTGGCTTCGCGTAAGACACGACGCGAAGACCCCGATGGCTGTGGCGGCGGCTCCGACGAGCACCAGGCCGATGTAAGTCGCGGCGATCAGGCCGAGGTCGAGCGAGGCCAGGTGTCCAGGTACGTAAACGGCGAGCACCACCACGTACACAAGGGTCGTGGCCAGCAGCAGCACATAGAAGGTAAGAGCTCCAAGCCACTTCCCGACTGCAACCTCCCAATCGCGGACCGGCGACGTCAGGAGCAGCTCGAGCGTGCCCCGGCTGCGCTCCTCAGCGAACACACGCATGGTGATGACGGGGACGAGGATCGGCATCAAGAAGCCGGTGATCACGCCGAAAACGCCATCCATGGTCGCGGCCTGACCGGCGAGCACCGGGACCACGAAGCCGAACGCCGAGGTCAGGAGCACGAACAACGCGGCCACGACCCAGCCTTCCGGAGAGACGAACAGCGCCATCAGGTCGCGGCGGGCGATGGTGGCGGCCCTGCTCACGCGGTCTCTTCGGTGGTGAGATGCAAGAAGACGTCTTCCAGGCTCACCGTCCGGGCCTGCAGCTCGCGCAAGCCGAACCCGGCCTGGACCACGACGCGCGCGAGCTCGTCGCGCATGTCCGCCCTGGCTGACCTGACGACGACCCGCCAGAACCCGGCGCCGCCCGCGCTGATCGCGACCGCATCGACGCCCGGCAATGCGGCCAAGCGACTCTCGATCTCGCTTCTCTCGCCCTGCACCAACATCTCGATCTCGCCGCCCTGAGCCCCGGCGACCCGCCGCGCCAGGTTCTCCGGCGTGTCGTCCGCCACCAGACGCCCCTGGTTGATGATCAACACCCTCTGGCACGTGGCGGCCACCTCCGGCAGGATGTGGCTCGACAGCACCACGGTGTGCTCCTTTCCGAGGGCGGTGATGAGCTCGCGCGTCTCCCGTGTCTGCGCCGGGTCGAGCCCGGCGGTGGGCTCATCGAGGATCAAGACCTCCGGGTCGTGAACGATCGCCTGGGCGAGGCCGACTCGCTGCCGCAGGCCCCGAGACAGCCGCCCGATCACCTCGTGCCGCCGCTCGCTCAGTCCGCATTTCTCGACCGCCTCATCCACGCGTGTACGCCGCTTCGCGGCCGGCACGCCTCTGAGCCGGCACATCATGTCGAGGAAACCCTCGACTCGCATCTCGTTGTAGAGCGGCGTTGTCTCGGGCAGGTAGCCGGCGCGGCCCCGCGCTTCCAGCGACTGCTCGACGACGTCGAAGCCCGCGAGGCTCGCTGTGCCCGCGCTCGGCGCGAGGTAGCCGGTGAGGATCCGCATCGTGGTCGACTTGCCGGCCCCGTTGGGACCGAGAAAGCCGAGCACCTGGCCGCGAGGGACGGAAAAGGTCAGGTCCTGGATCGCGGGGCGTCCGGCGTAGAACCTGGTCAGCCCCTGGACTTCGATCAAAGCCACAGGAATTGTATGAATCGGAACCCCACGAACTCAGAGGCTTCGCCGTGAGTTCGCGGGGACCCCTTGTTTTAGCCCGTCAGGTCGAAGCTCGCGAGGCCTCCGGCAGCCGGCGACCACTGGGCGTCAACCCTCTCGACCCGTGCCATGCGCGGGCCTCCCTCGGCCGCCTGCTTCAAACGTTCCAGGTCTGCCCGGCTGCCCTCGGCGACGAACTCCACGGTCCCGTCGTCGCGATTCCGCACCCAACCACGCAGGCCCAGGCGCTGCGCCTCTCGCATGAGGAAGTAGCGAAAGCCCACGCCCTGCACATCGCCATGAACAGTGCCGTGCAAGCGCTCCACTGCTCGGAGGTTATATGTTCCAACGCATGCCAGCCTCCAGCATCGTGGCGAT
>JBGPYE010000089.1:0-6509 GCA_041493095.1 Candidatus Dormibacteraceae bacterium | reverse complement strand
GTCGTGACCGTCGCCTCGGAAGCGTCATTAGGTGCCGGTGCGGCTGGTGTCACCTATACGACGTCGAAGCATGCGGTCATTGGTTTGGTCAAATCAGTGGCGTATTTCTACGGACCAAAGAACATTCGATCGAACGCAGTTCTTCCAGGTCCGGTAGTAACGTCAATCGCAAGCAGCGCAACCCCGACTGTGCCATGGGCAATGGATCGGGCAATGCTTTCAATGGCGACCATGCCAGCGCCAGCGCAGCCCGACCAGATCGCCACACTGATCTCCTGGCTTGCCAGTGAGGAAGCATCCAACGTCAACGGCGCCCTGGTGACCTCTGATGGCGGATGGTCTACTGCATAATCGGCGCGCTTGCAGCGGTACGTGAATGGCGAACCGGTCCGCTTTATAGCCGCCGACCTCGCCTCGATCGAACGATCGCCCTCGTGGGGTGCTGCAGAGCCCCGTAGACCTCTCCCCATCAGTCCTTCGCGGGCTTCAGCGACTTCGCCTCGGTTGCCAGCATCGCATGCATCACCTTTGCCGGGCTGTGGCTTCTCCCCCGAGCGCCGGCGTCGGCCACGCCGAGGTGGTGGACGCCGACAAGGCCCTGGGTTTGGAAGACCCTGAAGGGGGCGGTCAGACTGATCGCCGCAAGTGGAAGGGCGGCGAACGCCATCAGGGCGGGAAAGGTCAGACGCGCTCCGTAACGGTCGGTGAGAACGCCCATGGGAACGCGCATCAGCGAACCCATCACGACCGGTATTGCCACCAGCCAGCCGAGCTGGACCTCGGAGAGGCCGAGGTCGTGCTGGATGACGGGAGAGAGGGGGCCGTAAAGCGACCAGACGTAGAAGCACGTGAAGAAGGCGATGGCGGCAAGTCCAAGCGCCTTGTTCGCGCCGTGAATCTGTTCGGCTTGCATCTGCTGCCTCAAGGATGCAGCCTGTCGCCTCGGCTGTCGCGACTCGCCCATTGAATTACGCGGAAAGGATTACCGATCGACGAGCATTGCAAGCGCGATCCGCGCGGCCTCCCGGATGGCGTTGCGGTCGCCCCCGGCTCGGCCCGCAGCGAGCCCCACCATGAAGGTCGTGAGCGGAGCCGCAGGGCGGGCGATCAGGAGAAGCGCAGTGCCGACAAACTCGGCGCCGAGACGGCGTGCGAGCAACCCGAAGTTCAGCGGGTTAGCGAGGGAGCCAGCTCGGCCAGCAGCGCCTGGACTCGGCTGTCGATTTCGTCCCGGATGGCGCGCACTTCGTCCAGGCTCTTCCCGGCAGGGTCGGCCAGCTCCCAGTCGACGTATCGCTTGCCTGGGTAGATGGGACATGCATCACCGCAGCCCATGGTCACAACTAAATCAGCCGCCCGAACCACATCGTCGGTTAGCGGCTTGGGAAATTCGCGGGCGAGATCGATTCCGATCTCAGCCATCGCCTCCACCACCGCGGCGTTGATGGAGTCCGCCGGCGTCGAGCCCGCGGAGCGGACGTGAACAGCCCCCTTCGCTCGGTGATCAAGCAAGCCCGCCGCCATCTGGGAGCGGCCGGCGTTGTGGACGCAGACGAACAGGACTTCGGGCAGGCCACCCGACAGACCCGCCTGCGACCGAGCTACGGCCCCCAGGCGTTCCCGTGCGAATCGCTCTGCAAACAGCTCGAGATAGGTCCGCACCTTGGCGGTCGCGTCGAGTTGGTCGAACGAATCGTGCAGAACCTCGGCGACCGTCTCGCGTGAGAACACTCCTGCGAACTCGTTCGCCAGCCGGCCTTCGGCACCGCTGAGCTTCGCGTCACTACTCATATCGACCACCTCCAACTCACATCTATGCCCTCGAGCGACGGCGAAGCGCCTTTGGATCGGACCCCCTTTTGACGACTAAAGGAAGTAAGAAAGTGATGCGCCGCCGCAGTTCGTCCGCCGTCCGTTTGAATGCGTGTCGTAGGTCGCGTCTAGAGTCGTTGGACTGAGCGGGATCGGGCAGGCTCCAGTGGATGACATCAGCATCGCGTTGGAACGGCGGGCAGTCCTCTCGCGCGACATCGCAGAGGGTGATCACGAAGTCGAAACCACCTCCAACCTCGTCGATGCTCTTCGAGCGAAGGTTGGCGGCGGGAAGGCCTAGCTCCTTAAGCACGGTCAAGGTCATCGGATGGATTCCAGCCGGTTTCGGTCCAGCGCTAAACACGGCGGCCGTTCCCCGAGCCAGATCGCGGGCAATCGCTTCCGCGAGTTGCGAACGGGCGCTATTTCCCGTACACACAAACAGGAGCCGCGGTTGAAGCGAGCCTTCAGTCGAGGCCGGCATTGCCTCGAGCCGCGTCACGCTCAGGGTCGGATGCAACCCAGCGAGGCCTTGATCCAGACCATCGCGGAGACTACCCAGATTCAAGCTGTAATAGACGTCCCTCGAGTCGTGCGAGCTGCGGCGCTCCGACACGACGCCGGCGCGACGGAGGAGGCCCAGGTGATACGAGACCAGGTTTTGGCGCTCACCGACCGCTTCCACCAGTTCACCCACCCGGTGGTCGCTGTGGGAAAGCTGCTGGGCCAGCTGCCAGCGGATCTTGTTCCCAAGCAGCCAAACGGTTTCGGGGGCTGTATCAGTGGAGGCGGGCATCCACGCAAATTGTATCAAACCGATTTGATCTAACCGCTGCGCCCGGGTCACAGCCGAGTCACACATTCCCGACACCGGATGGCTCTAGGAGGTCAGGCCGTCCTCGGACTCTGCACACGCCAGGCTTGGCGGCGCTCGTGGCCGCGCCGTTCGGCCATCCGCCTGTCGATGGGAAAGTGGACTCGACGGCCGGCGCTTGCGCGGACCGGATCCCGTCTCTCCCCGAGCCGGCGCATGACTTCGGAGCGCCGGTCGGCGCCTCGCCGCTCGGCTGCCCGAGGCATCCCGAGGGCAAGTTCGACCAGGAACTGCTGTACGGCAAGATTCACCAGCGTCGGGTGCGTGAGGTTGCAGGCGTGGCCGCCCCCCTCGACCGTGATCAGCGGCTGGCAGTTCGCAAGCTGTGAGCACAGCCGCTCAGCCAACTCGATGTCGATCGCGGCGTCAGCGGTGCCGTGGATCACCAGGGCAGGGACCTTGATCTCACCGAGCCGATCGTGGATGTCCTCCCGGCTGACCACCGCCTTGAACGCGGGGCGCAGGAGCGAGCGCGGCCACTGCCGCCACTTTGCGATCCATGCCTCGCGACCCGGCCACTCGTTGCCGAGGATGATCGCCGCGATCGTCTCCGCCAGCTGATTGTTCAACCCCTCGCCTTCCCACACGTCGAGCATCGACTCGTAGATCGCGGCCTTTTCGGGATCTTCGGTGCCGGCCTGCGTGCTGAGCAGTATCAGCGCCGCTACCCGCTCGGGGTGTTTGAGCGCAAAACGGAGAGCCACGAAGCCGCCCTGACTCATTCCGCCGATAACCGCCCGCGCGATCCCGAGATGGTCGAGCAGCCCTCTTAGGTCCTCGGCCAGGTCCCAGTACGTGAACGGATCGTCCGTCGATTCGGTCGCGCCGTGGCAGCGTGCGTCCCACGTAATGATGCGGCACTGAGAGCGGAGAGCCTCGAGCTGCGGGGCGAACATCTCGTAGTCCATGAGCAGCCCGTGCGCCAGGACGACCGGCGGCAAGTTCCCGCCAGTGTCCTCGTAGTGGATCCACTGGCGATTGATCTTCTGAAGCGGCATCGAGATCCTCCGATATGTCGAGGCAGCGCTGGTTCCAAGGAACGCGCGCGCCTACCGATCACCCGCCTCGAAGTAACAGGGAAGCCCCACCGATCACCCCGCCTTCGGTGGTGGAGACTACCACTTTGACCGCTTTCTGGCGAGCAGCCCGGTGGCGGCCTGCGTTGGGCGTTCACACCTTCAGCCGGCGTCCGCCTCGCGTAGCTGCGCGGCCGAGGTCGTACGCGAGAGCGGCAGCGCGAGCGCAAAGACGGTACCCGCACCAGGCGTGCTCTTCTCGACCACAAGCGTGCCGCCAAAGCCTTCCGCAAGGTGGCGGCTGATGTAGAGGCCGAGCCCGATGCCAGGGACCACGACTTGCGAATCCGCGACCCGATAAAGCCGATCGAAAACCCGCTCGCGCTCGCCCTCGGGGATGCCGATTCCGTTGTCTTCGACCCGAACGATCGCGCGCCGAGAGTGAGTTGACAATCCGATCACAACGTGTGGCCTCCTAATCGTGTATGTCAGGGCGTTGTTGAGGAGGTCGTCGAGGACGCGACCCAGCTGGTCCGCGTCAGCCTCCACCGGCACCGGATCTTCCGGCAGGTTGACGGTGACATCGGCACCGAGAAGATCGGCCCGTGGCTGGACCCGCTCAACCGCTTCATTGACAACGTTCCGCAAGTCCAGTGCCTCACGCTGGACGTCCTTGTCGGTGACCTCGACCCGAGAAGCGTTGAGGAGATCGTCGACGATCCGCTCCAGCTCGCGGGTCTTCGCCACGAGGATGCCAAGCGGCGCCTCCCAGGCTTCAGGCGGAGAGCCGACCGATCCTCCTGAGAGGAGCGACAGGTAACCAGTCAACACGGTCAGCGGGGTTCGCAGCTCATGGGCTGCACTGTTCAGAAACCTGCTCTTGGTCTGGCTGGCGGCGTTAGCGGCCACGTAGAGCCGGGTCATCTCTTGGGCGCGATCGCGCGCCTCGACGAATGCAGCAAGCACGAGTGATGTGACAGCGACGCAGACATTGAACACCTGCACGGTGACCATCTTTTGGACAAGCGTCTCAGTCGCGAATGGGCCGGTTCCCTGGACTGCCGACCAAACCGCCACCCCCGAGGCGATGAGAGCGGCAGGTGCTGCCCCGCGCAGGTGAAAGCGCCAGGCCGCCAGCATGATCAGGGGAAATACGAGGTATTCCAGTCGCAGGGTGTTCTGGAAGACCACAAAAGTCAGGATGGCAATACCAACCAGGAGTGCGCCGAGCTCCGCCGCCATGCGCAGCGTCGGCGCCCGAGATCGCGCGTTGGGCAGCAGGCTGAGGAGGAAAGGCGCCACCAAAAGCACTCCCATCGCGTCCCCGGTCCACCAGACCGCCCAGGTCGACCAGAAGCTGTCGGTTGGCACTGCGCCGGAGAGGATCAGGACGGAAGTTCCCACGGTCGCGCTGATCGTCATCGCCACCAGGGCGCCCAGAACGATGATGGCCGCGGCATCTCGCAAGCGGTCCAACTGGATTCGAAAGCCAGCTCGTTTGAGGAGGGCCGCGGCCGTAAGAGGTGCAAGCGTGTTGCCGGCCGCGATGGACACGACGCCCAACGTCGAGGGACCGATCGCGAGGTTCACTGCCAAGGCCGCCAGGAACACTGCAGGCCAAACCCGCTGACCAAGTACGAGAATCGCAACGAGCGCAATTCCGGTCGGGGGCCAGATGGGCGTCACCTGACCGTGAACGAGGGCCAGCTTCAAACTCACGCTGGCCGCGAACCAGTAGGCGAGCGCGACCACCGTCAGTTGGAGCAGCAGGGTGAGCGCACTCGCGGGGCGGCGAGATTCGCCGTTCACCCCGACCTTTGAGACACGGTTACTCATCGGCTATCCGGTCTAACGGAGCTCTGCAGGGTTTCTCGCATCGAGGTTTGGGCCGAAACACTTCGCCTTCTATAGTCGGCAGTCATGTCGGTGTCAACAACAACATCGGCCCGAAGCGCATCGGGGTGGATCACGCTGCTTGTGCTCTTCGGGATCGCCTCGACGGTCGAGGCGTTCACCGTCTCGCACGTTTTTCGCTTCATGCCCCTGTACCTCGGAACCGTGCACGTGCCGCCGGCCGAGGTGCCGGCCTGGACCGGATATTTGAACGCGGCGTTTTTTCTCTTCGGCCTGCCGTTGGTCCCGTTTTGGGGAGTCTGGTCGGAGCGTTATGGGCGCATCCCGATCATCGCCCGCAGCGCGTTTGTCGAAATGCTGGTCTTCGCCGTGCTCTGGTTCGCGCAGGACCGGTGGCAGGCGGCATTCGGTTTGCTCCTGGTCGGCTTCCAGCTGGGTAACACCGGGGTGATGCTGACCGCTCTACGCGCGGTCACACCGCCAGGCCGGGTCGGGTTAGCGATCTCTCTATTCGGCGTCTCACCATCGCTCGGCTTCGCGCTCGGACCTTCGGTCGGTGGCTTTCTGGTCGACCACCGCGTCCTGAACCTGCACACCCTGTTCGCCCTCGACGCGGCGATGTCGCTGGCGGCGGGCATCATCCTGCTGGCATTCGCCCGCGAGGGCCCGCGCCCACCCGCGCCCGCCGGATCGGCAGTCCGGCTCGCACTGGGTGCGCTGCGCCTGGCGCTGACCGGACGTGTGACCTTGATCGTGTTCGGCGTTTTCGGCCTGGCCTACTTCGCCCTGCAGATCGCCAACCCGTTCCTGCCGCTGCTGGTGATCCGGCTCATCGGAGGCGCCACGGGCGCTGCAGGCCAGATCGGCATCGTCTTCGGCGCGTCAGCTCTGTTGGGAGCGGTTCTCTCTCCGTTTGCAGGCGTGGCCGGCGATCGCTATGGCTTCCGGCCGGT
>JBGPYE010000115.1:0-5973 GCA_041493095.1 Candidatus Dormibacteraceae bacterium | reverse complement strand
TCGCCGATCGCGTGCACTGATTCGGCAGACGTCCGCATCCACTCGTCGACTTTGATGAAGCCGTTGGGATGCGTCGTCACTCCAACCTGTTCGAGCCCGATCTCTTTCGAGCGTGGCGCGCGGCCCACGGCGACGAGGAGCTGGCGCGCCCAGACCTCACCCTGGTCCGTGTCCACGCTCACCCCATCTCGCGCCTTTTTCGCGCCCTTGACCTTCGCGCCCAGCCGCACGTCGATGCCCGCCTTCTTGAAGGCGGACAGCATCTCTTTCGAGATCTCTTCATCCTCGAGGGGCACCAGACGGTCCAGCGCCTCGAGCAGCGTGACCTTGACGCCGAGCTGGCTGTAGAGGGTCGCGAACTCGACGCCGACCGCCCCCGCGCCAATGATGCAGATCGACTCGGGGATCGTGTCGGCAAGGGTCGCGTGGTCGGACGAGATGATGAACTTGCCATCGAAATCGAGACCGGGCAGCGACCTGACCGTGGATCCGGTGGCGACGATGAGCTGCTTGGCCTTGATCTGCTTGGCGCCGACCTCGAGGGTGCCGCGGTCGCGGACGCGGCCGGTGCCCTCGACGACCTCGATCTTGTTTTTCTTCATCAAGTACTGGACGCCCTTGTACAGCTGGTTCACGACCTCGGCCCGCCGGGCGGCGATGCGGGCGTAATCGAACCTGACCTTGTCGGCGTTCACGCCGAATTCGGGTCCGCGTGCGGATACCCGGTGGAAGAGCTCAGACGACTCGAGGAGCACCTTCGTCGGGATGCAGCCGACGTGCAGACAGGTTCCGCCGAGCTTGTCTCCTTCCACCAGGGCGACCTTCAAACCGAGCTGGGAAGCGCGGATCGCGGCGGGATAACCACCCATCCCTCCACCCAGAATCGCGACGTCAAAGTCAGCTGCAGGCACTTCGAACTAAGTGTAGGTGGGAGTGCAGCCCGATCTGGTCAGGTTGGTCCGAGCGCGGTCGAAATCGGGGCGATCGGTGATCGGCAGCCCGTTGGTTGGGTCGCCAAACCGGTCGACGGCCCGGTAGTAGAGCGCCGGGCTGGTCACATACGGGATCACCAGGGGGTCGACCGCGCCGGAAGGGTTGAGGCACTTGTCTGAGCGTTCGACCGCCAGCGCCTGGAGGTCTGCGATCTCCCGCTGCATGACAGCGGTCTTGCCGGCGGCGTAGGCGACCAGGAGGACCGAGCTGTTGAAGCACGCAAGGAAGACGAGGGCCGCCAGGGCGGGCCGCCAGGTTCCGCTCCAGGGGAGGCGGCGAGCGGCATCGGCCAGGAGGATGAGCCAGAACACAGCACCGACGTAGACGTACCGACCCGAGGCCGACTGGTCGAATCCGAGCTGCGCGCGGGTCAGGCCCGTCACCACATAAAAGGTGACGAGGCCCGCGGATACGCCCAGGGCCAAGGGGTCAGGGTGCTGGCGCCACCATGCGAATCCGATCGCGCCGGCGGCCAGCAGGAGCACCGCCAGGGCGGGAAGGCCGGTGACGCCGATGATTCCAGCCACGCTGCCGGCCAGGCCCCATCCGACATAGGCAGGCAGGAGGAAGACGTTGGCTGCGCTCGGCGGGGGGACGATCGGAGTCCCGGCGTGGCCGAACGCCAGGTACCAGGCCGCAAACGCAAGGCCGACGGGCACAAACCACAGCAGTTCGCGCCGGCGTGGAGGATCGAGCAAGAGGCGCGCGGCCGCGGCGATGCCGAAGAAGAGGCCGATCCCCGAGAACATCAATGAGGCTGTGAGCAGTCCGACGGCGACCGCCAGCCTGCGTTGGCTGGATGGACCTTCGAGGGCCAGCAGCATTCCCAGGCCAGACGCGACCGAGCCTACGAACGAGATCTGAAATGCCCAGAGCAGGTTCTCCCACCCGGCGCCCAGCACCAGGAGCAACGCCGCGCACGCGATCCCGACGAGATCTCCTGCCCGACGGCGAACCAGCTCGAACAGCAGCACGGCGCCGGCCGCATGCAGGGCCATCAGGACGAGCATGTAAGGCATGTAGATGCGCAGGCCGAAGGTGGAGAGCAGCGCGGCGTAGATGAGTCGAGGCAGCATCACCGGGTGCTCGTTGTGAGGCTGCAGGTATGAGGTCCAGCTCCAGTCGGGGGCGTTCTGGATGAAATCCCATTCGTCGAAATAGAAGGTGTAGCCGCGCGTCAGCAGGAGGATGGCCGCCGCGGTCACCAAAGCCAGCGCGACAACGATCAGGCGTGCGCGGGGGACTCGGACGGAAGCGATCTCCCGCCGCAGCGAATTAGCCCCGCTCGGCGAGCGGTACCGGCTTTCTAGGCTCGGGGCCGATGTACTCCGACTGCGGCCGGATGATGCGGTTGTTGGCGCTCTGCTCGAGCACGTGCGCAGTCCAGCCCGCAACTCGTGAAACCGCAAACGTGGGCGGGAAGTACTCCTTCGGCAGACCGATGGCCTGCAGCACTCCCGCCGAGTAAAACTCGACGTTGGTCGCTTGAGGCCGTTCCGGATGCTCCTCGTGGAGGATCATCAGCGCAGTCTCTTCGACCTTGGAGGCGAGCTCGTAGAACCTCGGATTGAGCCGCGCGCACAATTCCTTGAGGATCTTCGCGCGCGGATCGTAGGTGCGGTAGATCCGGTGGCCGAAACCCATGAAGCGGACCTTCTGCTTCCGAGCCTCGCGCATCCAGCTCTGTGCTTTGTCCGCGCTGCCGATCTTCTCGAGCTGGTCCATCACAGCCGACGGTGCGCCGCCATGCGCCGGGCCTTTCAGCGCGCCGATCGCGCCGACGAGGCATGACGCGAGGTCGGAGTCGGTCGAAGCGATGACTCGCGCGGTGAAGGTCGACGCATTCATCCCGTGGTCGGCGAGCAGCACCAGGTATGTGTTCAGCGCGCGCACCAGCTCCGGGCTCGACTCCTTGCCGTTGAGCATGTAGAGGTAGTTGGCCGCGTGCGCGAGGTCCCCGCGGGGCATGATCGGCTCGAGTCCTAGCTGCCGGCGGTGGAACATGGCGAGGATCGTCGGGAACGACGCCGCCGCGTGGATGGCGAGCGGGATGCTCGGCTTCTCAAGCTTGTGCTCGACTCCCTGCACCGACACGACGCTGCGCAGCACATCCATCGGATCGGTGTCCTTGGGCAGCGCGTCCAGCGTGATCGTCGCTGCCTGCGTCAGCGCGCGCGAGCGCGCCAGCTCCTGAGTCAGCGCGTCGAGCTCGGTGCGACTTGGCAGGCTGCCCTTCCACAGGAGGTGCGCAACCTCCTCGAACGACATGTCCTCGGCAAGGTCGGCGATCACGTAACCGCGGTAGACGAGCCGGCCGTTTGCGCCGTCGACCATCGAGATCGCGGTCTGCGCGGCGATGATGCCTTCCAGACCGGGGACGTAGGTGCTCATCTTTTGCTGAGGGGTGCCGGTTTCTTGCCCGGCGGCGGACCGGTCCACACCGACGCCGGGCGGATGATGCGCAGGTCCGCGAGGGATTCCAGGACGTGCGCCGTCCAACCCGCCACACGCGAGGTGGCGAAGAGGCTCGTGAACATCTCTTTCGGAATACCCGCGCCGGTCAACACCACCGACGCCCAGAAATCGACGTTGGTCGCGTTCGGTCGTTCAGGGTGCGATTCGTGAAGGATCTGGAGCGCGAGCTCTTCGGTGCGCGCGGCTGTGCGATGCAGCTCTGGCGCCGCGTCCTTGGCCATCTCGCGGAGGAGCTTGGCCCTCGGATCGTACGTGCGATACACGCGATGGCCGAAGCCCGCGTACCGCTCGTGGCGCGCGTGAGCATCTCTCAACCATTTCTCGGCGTTGTCTGCCGACCCGATCTTGTCCAGCATGGTGCGCGCCGCGAAGGTGGCGCCGCCATGGGCAGGTCCTTTCAGCGCGCCGATGGCGCCAACGACACACGACGTCAGGTCGCTGCCGGTGGATGCGATCACCCGCGCCGCGAAAGTGGATGCATTGAGCCCGTGGTCCGCGAGCAGGACCAGATACGACTCCAGGAAGTGCACGCGTTCGGCAGCGGGATCCTCGCCTTCCATCATCCAGAGCAGGTTGGCCGCGTGCGCGAGGTCGGAGCGCGGCTCCAGAACTTCTTTCCCCTGGCGGCGCCGGTACGCGGCGGCGACGATCGTCGGTAAGACCGCGGTGAGCGCGATCGCCTCCTCGAGCGTCGGCTTCGTCAGCGCCCTGGTCGCGCCTTGAGCTGAGACGACTGTCCGGAGCGTGTCCATCAGGTCCGTCTGCGGGTCCATCGACATGAGGGCCCCGCGCGCGCTGTCGTTGAGCCGCCGTGCAGCTGACATCTGCCGGCAAAGGGCGTCGAGCTGCGTCCTGTTGGGCAGCTCGCCGTTCCACAGGAGATATGCGACCTCTTCGAAACTGACGACGGGCGAAAGGTCTTCGATCAGATAACCGCCGCGATAGATGAGCCGGCCATTGGCCCCATCGACCTCGCTGACGGCCGTCTGGGCGGCGACCACTCCCTCCAGCCCAGGGCTGAATTCCGGCACGACGTAAGTGTACGGACGCCCGGTTCGCGACCACCCGACTACAGTCATGGCGTGGCGGTCGCGGCGCAACCCATCGACACGCGACCGGCACGATTCATGACCTGGTTCGCGCTGGTCGTCGTCCTGGGGACTGACGTGGCGTACCTGCTGGTGATCAGAGCGCAAAACATCCAGACCGCGCAGGAGGGTGGCGCTCCCGACGCGTACACCGTTCCTTTTGTCGCCGCCTATCTCGTCATCATCGCCACGCTGCTGGCGGCTTCACTGATGCGTCCCTTGAGTCCAGGACTGCGTTTTCCGCTACGCGCCGCAGCGGCCGCCGGGCTGCTCGTGCTCGGCGTCCTCTCCCTGTTCTCGATCGGACTGCCGCTGGTTGTTGCGGGCGCCATGGCGACCGGGGCGACGGTGCGCACGCTGCGCGGGCCGCTGTTGACGTCATCCTCGCTCTTCGCGGTCGGCGCGGCTGTGATCGCGGTTGTAGTTCTGATCGCCGGCTTTGAGGTCACGGAGCGGATGATCGTGTGCCCGGCGCACGGGTCGAGTGGGGGAGGAGGCAACGGATTCGTAACCGGGCCGTATTACTACGACTGCGTCGATGGGCGGCTCAGCTTTCATTCCGGTTCGTGTTCTTCAACCTCGATCGACGCGAACGGCAACGTCTCTCACCCCGGCTGCTGACGCTTGTTCTTGAGCCTTTTGGCCGCGACCTACCTCGCTCCCTGCAACCGGCCTCTGTACGAATTCGTCGCGGAAGCGTGCGGCGCGCGCGAGCTCGTTGACGGCGGCGATTGGAGAGAGCTCGTGCGAGGCGACATCGATATCGCGTTTGTCTGCAGCCCGCCCGCGATCTGGCTCGGCGGCGCAATGGAGGCGGTCGCTGCTCCGGTCCTCACCGATCCACGTTTTGGAGGCAAGCCCCTTTACTCCTCAGAGGTCGTCGTCAATCGCGACTCGCGCTTCCAGTCACTGGAGAACCTGCGCGGGGCGCGATGGGCGATCAACGAGCCGAGCTCGTGGTCGGGCTACTGGGTGACGCTGAACCGCGTCGGCTCGTGGGACTTTTTCGGCGATGTGGTCGCGGCTGGATTCCACGAGAAGGCATTGCGGATGGTCGCCGAGGGCGAGGTCGACGGCGCGGCCATCGATTGCCACGTGCTCGGCGTCATGCTGCGAAGGGAGCCGGCACTCGCAGAGAAGCTGAGGGTGATCGAGACGCTCGGTCCTGCGCCGAGCCAGCCTGTGGTCGTCAGGGCCGGGCTCGAGGCCGATGTAAGGGGGCGAATTCGAGAGACTTTGCTGGGGCTGCACAGCCCGGTGATGCGGAAGTTCGGAGTCGAGGGGTTTGCATCGGCGCCGGACTACTTATCGATCGCCGCTGTGGTCGGCGCGGGACCCGGCTTCAAATGATTGTATTTAGGTTTTATTAGACGTCTGTTATGTTTTGATTTTTAGTTATCTCTTTTGGAGTTTCATT